>JAIRRE010000163.1 GCA_031256125.1 Burkholderiaceae bacterium | reverse complement strand
TCACCGAGATCGTCAAGTTCCAGGAAGACGTGGGCCTCAAGAGCATCACCGACGGCGAGTTCCGCCGCACCTATTTCCACATCGACTTCCTGGAGCAGTTGGGGGGCGTCAAGACCGACATTCCGGTTATGACCCAAAAGCCTGACGGTACCGAGGAATTGGCCCCGCCGATGATCCGTGTCGTTGACAAGGTGCGCCACGTCAAGGACATTCAGAAGGCCGATTTCGAATACCTGAAGTCGCAAGTCGCTGCCGGCCACACGCCGAAGGTGTCCATTCCCTCGCCGACCATGCTGCACTTCCGCGGCGGCCGGGCTGGCATCAGCAAGGAGGCTTATCCAGAGCTGGCCCCGGCGTTCTACGATGACGTGGCCAATGCCTACGGCGACGAATTGCGTTCGCTCTACAACGCTGGTTGCCGCTATGTGCAGATGGATGACACCAATCTGGCTTATCTTTGCGACGAGAAGATGCGCGAAGCCGCCCGTCAGCGCGGTGATGATCCGAACGAGTTGCCGCACCGCTACGCACAATTTATCAATAAGGTTGTGGCTCGCAAGCCCGAGGGCATGTTGCTTGCCATGCACCTGTGCCGCGGCAACTTCAGGAGTACCCACGCCGCCGCCGGCAACTATGAGCCGGTGGCCGAGGCGCTGCTCAAGGAGATGGACATCGACGCGTATTTCATGGAGTACGACGACGAGCGCTCCGGCGACTTTCGCCCGCTGCGCTACCTGCCCAAAGGCAAGACCGTGGTGCTGGGCTTGGTGACCACCAAGTTCGGCCAGATGGAGAGCAAGGACGACCTCAAGCGCCGCATCGGCGAAGCGGCGAAGTACGCGCCGATGGAACAACTGGCCCTGTCGCCCCAGTGCGGCTTTTCCAGCACCGTGCACGGCAACAACATCGCCGTGGAGGATCAGCGCAACAAGCTGCGCCTGGTGATCGAAACGGCCCGTGAGATGTGGGGCGAGGACTGAATCGGTTGCGCAGCGCGTGACGAGATTAGCCCAGCGGCGGCGCCGGTTAGCGGGGCTGCTGGTGGGTGATAAGTCGATCCGAATCGAAACCCCGCGCCCAAGCGCTCAACCCACCGGTTCAGTTTTCAGGCAACGCTGAACAAGCCCATCACGGCTGGCGTACCCCGGCTTTGGGCGTTTTTCGCTTCGTTGCACATGCCCGCGATACCATTGGGTATCGCTGTGCTTCGCGCACCGCATCCATCCAAACCCAGGTGCGCCAACTCGTGCAGCCTATATGGGGCGTTGCCTTAAAAATGACTACTACTCTTTCCGTCAATGTCAACAAGGTCGCCTTGGTGCGCAATACGCGCTACTTGGGCATTCCGTCGGTGGTGCGGGCGGCGGAAATCTGTCTGCGGGCGGGGGCGCATGGCATTACGGTGCATCCGCGCCCGGATGGCCGCCATATCCGCGCGGGGGACGTGGCCGACGTGGCGGCGCTGCTGGCTGATTGGCCGGGGCGCGAGTTCAATATCGAGGGTAACCCGACGCAAAATTTGCTCGATGCGGTGCGCCACGCGCGGCCCGCGCAGTGCACGTTGGTGCCCGATAGCGTGGAGCAATTTACCAGCGACCACGGTTGGGATTTGGCCGATGCGGCCACGCGCGCGGCGCTGCGTCCTTTGATTGCCGAGGCCAAGGCGCTGGGCGCGCGGGTGAGTTTGTTTCTGGACGCCGAGCCGGCACTGATGGCGGCGGCGCGCGAGCTGGGCGCGGATCGGGTGGAGCTTTACACCGAGCCTTATGCCGCCGCGTGGGCCAGCGGCGACGCGGCGGCGCGGGCGCAAAGTCTGGCGCGCTACGCGCAGGCGGCGCGCGCGGCGCTGGATGCGGGGCTGGCGGTGAACGCCGGGCATGATTTGAACCGCGACAATCTGACGCCGTTTTTGCGTGCCGTGCCGGGCGTGGCGGAAGTTTCCATCGGCCATGCGCTGATCGCCGATGCTCTGGAGCTGGGTTACGCGGCAACAGTGCAGGCGTATCTGGCCTGCATCGCCGACGCACAAAATCCAATCTGACACCGGATAAAAACCGCTTATGAATACCGTGGAAGCCTTCAACCAGGCACTCTTTCTGAGTATCAACGGCAGCGCAGCAACGCCACACTGGGTGGTCGGACTGGCGCTGGTCTGCGCCAAATATCTGGTGGTGTTGGTTCCCCTGTTGCTGGTGGGCATGTGGCTCACGGGCCGCGAGGAGGAGCGCGGTCTTGCCTTGCGCTCTTGCCTGGCCATATTGCTGGCGCTGGCAGTCAATGGGTTGATTGGTCTGGCGTGGCCGCATCCAAGGCCGTTCATGATCGGGCTGGGGCATCTGTTTTTGCCGCACGCTCCCAGTCCGTCATTTCCCAGCGACCACGCAACGGGCATCGCGGCGCTCGCGGTGATCTTGCTCGCTGGCGGCCAGTGGTGGCGTGGCATTGTGACCGTGGCGGTCGGTGTGGCAGTGGCGTGGGCGCGGGTGTTCGTGGGGGTGCATGTCCCGCTCGACATGCTGGGTGCGGTGGTGGTGGGGTGCTTGGTGTGCGCGGCGTTGGCGCCGCTCTGGCGCTGGCGCGGGCGCGCGCTGACGCAAGGCGCAGTGGCGCTTTATGGCCAGTTGTTCGCGCTGCCGATCCGCCTGGGCTGGTTGCGTCCGTAAGAACTTGTTCATGATCTACGGCATTGGCACCGACATCTGCGACATCCGCCGCATCGGCGCGGCGTTCGAGCGACACGGCGAGCGTTTTGCGCGGGAAATATTGACCGAAGGCGAGCTGCTGGTCTGGCAGCGCCGCAGCGCGCCAATGCCCGCACGCGGGCTGCGTTATCTGGCCACGCGCTTTTCCGCCAAGGAGGCATTCAGCAAGGCGGTCGGCTTGGGAATGCGGATGCCGATGCACTGGCACCATTGCGAGGTGGTCAACGACGCCAGCGGGCGGCCCGCCATCGCGCTGCACGGTCCGATGCACGACTGGTTCGAGGCGCGCGGCTTGGTTGCGCATCTGAGCATCACCGACGAACGCGACTATGCGGTGAGCTTCTGCGTGGTCGAAAAAATGTCTGTCTGAATCATGGATAGCCACGCCCCGCTCATCATCGACATTGCCGCCACGGCGTTGTCCGCCGACGACCTGCGCAGGCTGGCGCAGCCGCTGGTGGGCGGGCTGATCCTGTTCGCGCGCAACTGGCAAAGCCGCGAACAACTAACAGCGCTGACCGCCGAGGTCAAGGCGCTGCGGCCCGATTTGTTGATTTGCGTCGATCACGAAGGCGGGCGCGTACAACGATTCAAGAGCGGGGGCTTTACACACCTGCCGCCAATGCGCGCGCTGGGCCAGTTGTGGATGCGGGACGCCTTGGCCGCTACCCGCGCCGCCACCGCGTGCGGCTATGTGCTGGCCGCTGAACTGCGCGCTTGCGGCGTCGATTTGAGTTTTGCGCCCGTGCTCGATCTCGATTGGGGGCCGTCATCGGTCATCGGCGACCGCGCTTTCCATGCCGACCCGCGCGTGGTGGCGTTGCTCGCCAAGAGCCTGCTGCATGGTCTGCTGCTGGCGGGCATGGCCGGTTGCGGCAAGCACTTTCCCGGTCATGGCTGGGCGGCGGCGGATTCGCACGTAGCCGTGCCGGTGGATCGGCGTGGCATTAAGGCGATCCTGAAAGACGACGCTGCGCCGTATGGCTGGCTGGCAAGTGCGCTGCCCGCGGTGATGGCCGCGCACGTGGTTTATCCCAAG
>JAIRRE010000364.1 GCA_031256125.1 Burkholderiaceae bacterium | reverse complement strand
TCCTGCCGTAAGGCGCTCCACCGGCAACGGTTCCATGATGACCCCGGTCGAAAAAGGCAATACCTGTTCGGACGCGATGTCCAGCAGTCCAGCCAGCGCCGCGCAGGTGGCGCGGGTGTGCGCCAGACCTTCCGCGCCGGTGCCCGCGTTGGCGTTGCCGGTGTTGATAACCAGCGCGCGGATGCCACGGCCCGGCTGAATGCGCGCCAGATGTTCGCGGCACACTTGCACCGGCGCAGCGCAGAAGCGGTTTTGCGTGAACACGCCGCCAACGGCAGCGCCCTCATCGAGCAGTAGCACGGTCAGGTCTTTGCGACCCGCCTTGCGGATGCCCGCTTCGGTTACGCCCAGCCGCACGCCGGGCACGGGGTGAAGGTCTGCCGGATTGGGCGCTTTGAGGTTGACGGCCATATCGAAAATCTCCTGCCGTGCCCGATGGTGTTCAAGCCCGGCGAAATGGTTGAACGGGAAAGAGCGAAAAAATCAGTTCAGCGCGCCGTGGCAGAACTTGTATTTCTTGCCACTGCCGCACGGACAAGGGTCGTTGCGGCCTACGTGAGGGATGCTGCTGTCGGCAATCAGCATGTCGTTTCCTCCCAAGGCTGCCGCCGCGGCCGCGGCAGCGGTAACCGGGATTTGCGGCACAACCTGGGCGCCGCCGGTTTCGGTCGGTTCGATATAGGTGATGTTGCGCACCGCGGCGCTTTGTTCCACGGCCTGTGCGGCTTGGTCCATCTGTTCGCCGGTCTGGATGCGGATCGTCATCAGGGTATGTGTCACGCCATTTTTAATAATGTCCAGCAGCTGCCCGAACAGCTCGAACGCCTCGCGCTTGTATTCCTGTTTCGGCTGTTTTTGCGCGTAGCCGCGCAGGTGGATACCCTGGCGCAGGTATTCGAGCGCCGACAGGTGTTCGCGCCAGTGCGTGTCGATGGCTTGCAGCAGCACCGCGCGCTCGAAGACGCGGTAGTTTTCCGCGCCCACCAGCGCGACCCTGACGGCGTAGGCGTCGCTGGCGGCTTTGAGGACTTTTTCGAGCACGTCCTCGTCGGTTACGGTGCTGGAAACCTCCACTTCCTTGACCAGTGGCAGCACGATTTGCCAGTCATCGGCCAGTACTTTTTCCAGCCCCGGAATGTCCCATTGTTCTTCCACCGATTGCGGCTGCACATATTGGTGCACCAGGTCGGTAAAGCACCCGTCGCGCAGACTGGTGATTTGCGCCGTGAGGTCCTGCGCATCGAGAATTTCGTTGCGCTGCTGATAGATGACCTTGCGCTGGTCGTTGGAAACGTCGTCGTATTCCAGCAATTGCTTGCGAATGTCGAAGTTGCGCGCCTCGACTTTGCGCTGCGCGCTTTCGATGCTGCGGGTGACCAGACCCGCCTCGATTGCTTCACCTTCGGGCATCTTCAAGCGATCCATGATGGCGCGCACGCGCTCGCCCGCGAAAATGCGCATCAGCGGGTCATCAAGCGACAGGTAAAAGCGCGAGGATCCGGGGTCGCCCTGACGGCCCGAACGGCCGCGCAACTGGTTGTCGATGCGGCGGCTTTCGTGCCGCTCGGTGGCGATGATGCGCAGCCCGCCTTGCTTGACTACGGTTTCGTGGTCCTGGGTCCATTGCTGGCGCAGTTCGGTAATGCGCGCGACGCGCTCGGACTCGCTGAGTTCGGCGGCGTCTGCCTCCACGGCGGCGACCGCCTTGTCCACGTTGCCGCCCAGCACGATGTCGGTACCGCGCCCGGCCATGTTGGTGGCGATGGTAATCATCCCCGAATGCCCGGCCTGCGCCACGATGTCGGCCTCGCGCGCGTGCTGCTTGGCGTTGAGCACCTGGTGCGGGAGCTTGGCCTGGGTCAGCAACTGCGAAATCACTTCCGAGTTCTCGATTGACGTGGTGCCCACCAGCACTGGCTGGCCGCGCTTATGGCATTCGCGGATGTCCTCCAGCGCGGCGTTGTATTTTTCGCGGGTCGTTTTGTACACGCGGTCGAGCTGGTCATCACGCCGGCTGGGCTTGTTGGGCGGGATAACCACCGTCTCCAGCCCGTAAATGTCCTGAAACTCGTAAGCCTCGGTATCGGCGGTGCCGGTCATTCCCGCCAGCTTGCCGTAGAGGCGAAAGTAGTTCTGGAAAGTGATCGAGGCCAGCGTCTGGTTCTCGGCCTGGATGGGCACGTTTTCCTTGGCTTCGACGGCCTGGTGCAAGCCGTCGCTCCAGCGGCGGCCAGCCATCAGGCGTCCAGTGAATTCATCGACGATCACAATTTCCGGCCCATGCTCGCCCGGATGCACCACATAGTGCTGGTCGCGGTGATACAGGTAGTGCGCCCGCAGCGCCGCGTACAGATGGTGCATCAGCGCGATATTGCCCGGGTCATAGAGACTGGCGCCGGGCGCGATCAGGGCGCGCTCGGCCAGGATGCGCTCGGCGGTCTCGTGCCCCTGTTCGGTCAAATAAACCTGATGCGCTTTTTCATCGACCGTGAAATCGCCCGGCTTGGTCACGCCCTCGCCGGTGCGCGGGTCGGCCTCGCCTTCCTGGCGCGTCAGCAGCGGCGCAATCTGGTTGAGCGCCACGTAAAGCGCGGTTTGATCTTCGGCCTGCCCGCTGATGATGAGCGGCGTGCGCGCTTCGTCGATCAAAATCGAATCGACCTCGTCAACGATGGCGTAATTGAGGCCCCGCTGCACCCGGTCGTCCGGCTCATACACCATGTTGTCGCGCAGATAGTCGAAGCCGAATTCGTTGTTGGTGCCGTAAGTGATGTCGGCGGCGTAGGCGGCCTGCTTCTCCTCGCGTCCCATCTGCGGCAGATTGACGCCCACCGTCAGGCCCAGAAAGTTGTACAGCCGCCCCATCCACTGCGCGTCACGGCTGGCCAGATAGTCGTTGACGGTGACCACGTGCACGCCCTTGCCGGTCAGGGCATTGAGGTACACCGACAGCGTGGCCGTCAGCGTCTTACCCTCGCCGGTGCGCATCTCGGCAATCTTGCCCTCGTGCAGCGCGATGCCGCCGAGCAGTTGCACGTCGAAGTGGCGCATCTTCATCACCCGCTTGGAGGCTTCGCGTACCAGCGCGAAGGCTTCCGGGAGGATGCGCTCCAGCGCTTCACCCTGGGCGACGCGGGTCTTGAACTCAGCGGTTTTGGCTTGCAGCGCCGCGTCGTCCAGCGCCTCGAACTGCGGCTCCAGTGCGTTGACGCGGGTGGCCGTGTGGCGATATTGCTTGAGCAGCCGGTCGTTGCGGCTGCCGAAAATCTTGGTCAGGAAGTTAGTGGCCATGCGTATGGGCGCCGCCGCTTGCGATAAAAACGGACGGTCGCGGCTATCCCTTTGGAATGAAAGGCTAATCAGTCATTTTAGGCGGTGCGCGTGCCTCGGAAAAGAGAAAGCCGCTCGCGCTGCGCACTACAAACGGCTTACCCCTTACCCTTGCACCATTTACCCTTATGTTTACCGCGCGCTCCACACCCAATGCTGAACGCGCAACGCTTTGCCGATGTCCCAACCCCTCACTCCCCATCTCGCTTCGCGTTCGCTGACGGCGCTGGAAGCCGCCGAGCGCGCCCCCGAACTGGCCAATCTTGCGCGGCGCGCGAGCGCGGCGCGCGAGCGCCTGGCCATCATCGCGCCGCTGCTACCCGCGCCGCTGCGCACGAGCGTGCGCGCCGGGACGCTCGATGAGCAATCGTGGTGCCTGCTGGCGCCGCACAATGCCGCCGCCGCCAAGTTGCGCCAGCTCGCGCCGGCGATTGCCGCCGCGCTGCGCGTGCGCGGCCTGCCCGATTTGACCTTGCGCATCAAGGTGACCAAGCCTTGAAAAACGATGCTGCGCACAGCCCGCGCATCGTTTTTTACAACCGATGGCGCCGATCCCCCTGGGCGAAACCTTGCGCGGCCCATGTGTGACCGGGCGTGGCAAAGGCAATGGCTTTGAACAGCTCGCCCATTTCGTGCTCAGCGATCAGTTTCATGGCGTTGGCGCGGGTCGGCAGATCGCTTTGCGCCATGCGTTCGGCCATGCCCAGATTGAGCAAGAACCGCGCCTGACTGGCATAACCCAGCACCGTCAGGCCCGCGTCCTGCCCGGCCAGCGCGATGCCGGTGAAGTCCACATGCGCGGTGATGTCCTTCTCGCCCGGCACGGCGAGCGGGTCGTCGTCCACCCGGTGCGCTCGGTGACAGGCCAGCGTGCCCATTGCGCGCTGCGGGTGCCAGTATTCGGCTTCGGGAAAACCGTAGTCGATAAAGAATGCCGCGCCGCCGCGCCCGGTTGCTCGTTCGCCCTCAATCAGCCGTTCGGCCAGCGTGGCGATGAAGGCACGCGCCTGCGGATGGATTTCGGTCACGTAATCGTGTCCGCCAGGAATAGCGATAGGCGGGCGTAAATCGGTGGGCCGGTCGGCCCAGATCAAGGCGGGCTGGCCTGCACGATCCGCCGCTGCGTCCAGCGCCACGCCGCGCTCGCGCCACCGATCATCCTTTTGCCCGGCGTGACGCACCAGCAGTTTGATCGGCATGGCGTCGAGCACCTCGTTGCCGATGACCACGCCCGTCATGGCCTCGGGTAGCGCGTCGGCCCAACGCACCACGTCCGCGTGCGCAGCCAGCAGGGTTTGCTGACGCGCGCGCAATGCGCCGGATACGTCCACCAGGGTGTAGCGCGCCACGGGCTGGCCAAGGTCTTGCAGTGCGGCGAGCAAACCATGCGCCAGCACCCCTGAACCGGGGCCGAATTCCCAAACCTCGTTGCTGCCCGTGGCGAGCAGCGCCTGGGCCACCTGCGTGGCCAACGCACGCGCAAACAGCGGCGAGAGTTCCGGCGCGGTCACGAAATCCCCGCCGTGCGCATCCAGCAACCCGAACTGCTGGTCGCCACGCGCGTAATAGCCCAGCCCCGGCGCATACAACGCCAATTGCATGTAACGGTCGAACGGCAGCCAGCCGCCGCTGGCGAGGATGTCGTGCGCAATCAGTCGTCCCAGATTCATAGGCTAATTGTCCGGGGTTAAGAACTTGTTGCCATATGGATCAAACGTCTTCACCTGGCGCAGCGGCGCAACGAACATCAGTGCGCCGACGCGGGCGTCGTCCATGGAACGGTTGAGCGATTCAACGGCGGCGCGGATCTGACGCACGCGCTGGTGCGCCACGTGAATCCGAGACAAGTTGTCTCGGAAACAAGTGCCGGTGGTTAACCCAGCGCGTCGTTGACCTGCTCGTTGAATTCGGCCTGGCTGAATGCCGTGCCGATTTCTCGCGGCAGTGCGTCGCGCGCCGAGAACACGCCGAGCACTTTGCTTCCCGACACCAGCGGTAAGTGGCGAAAGCCTCGTTCAAGCATCAGCACCACGGCATCGGATATCCGTGTTTCCGGCCCGATGCAGATCGGGTTGGGGGTCATGACCTCGCGCGCCGTGGCGGTGTCTGGATCAAGCCCCCGGGCGAGCACGCGCGTGACCAAATCGCGCTCGGTGAGGATGCCCAACAGGCTGTCGGGCGGTTCCATCACCAGTACGCTGCCACAGTTGGCGCGCGTCATCACGCGGGCGGCATCGCGCACGGTAGCCTGCGGAAGCAGGCGGATCACTTGCTTGCGCGAGATGGATTGGAAAACAGTGCGTTCATCCATGATTGTCCCTTTCTTCTAAAAACACGCTTGGATGAGAAAACGCCTTGCACTCAACGCAAGGCGGCGTTGATCTTTTCCAGTGCCTGGGCGCCGGGGCACAGTTGCGCCGGGCCGAGTGTGTTGAGCGGCTGCTCGACGGTGTTAAGCGCGGTGTGCAGGTCGGTGGCCAGCGGATCGACATAAAGCAGCCCGGTGACGATTTCGCCCATCTCGTGGTGCCGCTGCATGTACGCCATGGCGGCGTAGCGGTCGCCCGGGTTGTAGTCTTGGTGCAGGCTGCGCAGCCGCAGCAATGTGCCGTCGTGCTGGCGCACGTCCATGACTTCGCCCGGCGTCAGGTCAATGTTGATGGGGTCGCGGCTGCCGATGAAGTCGATGCGGCTAACCGCCTCGTTGTGCTCGCGCACATAGTCGTAACTCTTGGTGCTGCCGGGATGGTTGTTGAACGATACGCAGGGGCTGATAACGTCGATGAACGCCGCGCCGCCGTGGCTGAGCGCGCCTTTGATTAATGGGACCAACTGCGCCTTGTTGCCCGAAAAACTGCGCCCGACGTAGGTTGCGCCCAATTGCAGCGCTAGCGCCACCAGGTCCACCGGGCTGTCGGTGTTGACCACGCCCTTTTTGCTTTTGGAGCCTTGGTCGGCGGTCGCCGAGAACTGGCCCTTGGTCAGGCCATAGACGCCGTTGTTCTCGACGATGTAGGCCATGCGCACGCCGCGCCGTATCACATTGGCGAACTGGCTCAGGCCGATGGAGGCCGAGTCGCCGTCACCCGACACGCCCAGGTACAGCAGGGCGCGGTTGGCCAGATTGGCGCCGGTCAGCACGCTGGGCATACGGCCATGCACGGTGTTGAAGCCGTGCGAGGCGCCCAGGAAGTAATCCGGCGTTTTCGAGCTGCAACCGATACCCGAGAGCTTGGCGACGCGATGCGGTTCGATGTCCAGTTCCCAGCAGGCCTGGATGATCGCGGCGGAAATCGAATCGTGCCCGCAACCGGCGCACAGGGTGGATATTTTGCCTTCGTAGTCGCGCCGCGTGTAGCCGACCTTGTTGGCGGCCAGCGAGGGATGGTGCAGTTTGGGTTTGGCGATATAGGTCATGCACGCTCCTGGTTCACGCGCTTGGAAATAAGTTCGGCGATGGTTCCGGTGATGAAGCGCGCCGTGATCGGCGTGCCGTCGTAATGCAGCACCGGCACCAGCCGCGCTGGATCGACGCCGAGTTCGTTGACCAGCAGGCTGCGCATTTGCGCGTCGCGGTTTTGCTCGACGACGAAGACCTGCTCATGCTGCGCGAGAAAGTCTTTGACGCTGTCGGGAAACGGAAAGGCGCGCAGCCGCATCGCATCGAGATGAATGCCGCGTTCTTGCAGCGTCTCCAGCGCCTCCCGCATGGCCGGGCTGGTCGAGCCGAAATAAATCACGCCGAGCGCGCTCTTCTGGGCCGCTGGCCGCAGCACCGGCTGCGGCACCAGCGTGGCTGCGGTTTTGAACTTCTTGAGCAGCCGCTCCATGTTGTAGATGTAATCGGGGCCACGTTCGGAATAGCGCGCATAGGGATCGCGCGTGGTGCCGCGCGTGAAGTAGCTGCCCTTGGTCGGGTGCGTACCCGGCAGCGTGCGCCACGGAATACCGTCGCCGTCCACGTCCTTGTAGCGGCCGAAATCGCGGCCGGCTTCCAGTTCCTCGGCGGTCATGACCTTGCCGCGGTCGTAAACGCGGTTGTCGTCCCACGCGAAAGGCTCGCACAGGCGCTGGTTCATGCCGATGTCCAGGTCCGTCATCACGAACACCGGCGTTTGCAGCCGGTCGGCCAGATCGAGCGCCGCCGCCGCATGGTCGAAGCACTCATGCGGGTCTTCGGGAAACAGCAGCACATGCTTGGTGTCGCCGTGCGAGGCATAGGCGCAGGCCAGGATGTCGGACTGCTGCGTGCGCGTGGGCATACCGGTAGAAGGACCGCCGCGTTGCACGTTAATGAGCGTGACCGGAATCTCCGCGAAGTAAGCCAGACCGAGAAACTCGCTCATCAGCGAGACGCCCGGCCCGGAGGTCGCGGTGAAGGCGCGTGCGCCATTCCAGCCAGCGCCGACCACCATGCCGATGGAGGCCAGCTCGTCTTCCGCCTGCACGATGGCAAAGCGCTGCTGACCCGTCACCGGATCGACACGGAACTTGGAGCAGTATTTCTGGAAGGCTTCGGGCACCGACGACGAGGGCGTGATCGGATACCACGCCGCCACCGTGGCGCCGCCGTACACGCAACCCAAGGCGGCGGCGCTGTTGCCGTCGGTGAAGATGCGGTTGCCCACGCGGTCGGCGCGTCGCACTTGCAGTCCGATGGGGTCGGGCAGATGCTCGCGCGCAAAATCGCAGCCGAGGTACAGAGCTTGCACATTGGAGGCCAGCAGCCGTTCCTTGCCTTTGTACTGCTCGGCAAAAAGTTTCTCGATCACATCCGGCTCGATGCCCAGCAGAATGGCCAGCGCGCCCACGTAAATGATGTTCTTGAACAACTGCCGCTGGCGCGAGTCTTGATAGACCGCGTTGCAGATTTCGGTCAGCGGCATACCGATGACACGAATATCGTCGCGGAATTTGGAAGCTGGCAACACCCGCGTGTTGTCGTAAAACAGGTAGCCGCCGGGCGCCAGATCGGCCACATCGACATCCCAAGTTTGCGGGTTCATCGCCACCATCATGTCGGTGCCGCCGCGCCGGCCCAGGTGGCCCGCCTCGGTTACGCGCACTTCGTACCAGGTCGGCATACCCTGGATGTTGCTCGGGAAAATGTTGCGCGGACTGACCGGCACGCCCATGCGCAGGATGGCTTTGGCGAACAGTTCGTTGGCCGAGGCGGATCCTGATCCGTTGATGTTGGCGAACTTGATGACGAAATCATTTACGGCCTCGATGGGCCGCACCGCGCTTTTGGAGATTGTTTGAGAGGGCAAAATGGCGCTCATGCCGACACCCCCTGCGTTTGAACCTGCGTTTGGCTTTCGCGCGCTGCCGGCCCCGCCGGCGTCATTTTGAGCAGAAATTTCTGCATATCCCAAGCTCCTGTTGGACAACGTTCGGCGCACAGGCCGCAGTGCAGACAGACATCTTCGTCTTTAACCATGACGCGCCCGGTCTTGAGACCGCCGGACACATAAAGGCTTTGTTCCAGATTCAGCGCCGGCGCTTTCAGCCGTTGCCGCAAATCGGCTTCCTCGCCATTGGCGGTGAAGGTGATGCAATCCATCGGACAAATATCGGTGCAGGCATCGCACTCGATACACGCCGTTTCGGTAAAGACGGTTTGCACATCGCAGTTGAGGCACCGCTCCGCTTCCTTGAAGGCGGTCGCCTCGTCAAAGCCCAGCTCCACCTCCACGCTAATGCTGGCCAGCGCCCGCTCGGCCTTTTCCCAGGGCACCTTGGAACGCAGGTCGTTGGTCGTGGCGTTGTCGTAGCTCCACTCGTGAATGCCCATTTTCTGCGACACCAGGCTGGTCGCCGGCGCGGGCCGGTGCGTTACCGGCTCGCCGTGCAGCAGCTTGTCGATCGACACCGCAGCCTCGTGCCCATGCGCCACGGCGGTAATGATGTTCTTGGGGCCGTAGGCCGCATCGCCGCCGAAGAAAACCTGCGGCAGCGTCGATTGCAGGCTGCGTTTGTCGAGCTTGGGCAAGCCCCAGCGGTCGAACTCGATGCCGCAGTCGCGCTCGATCCACGGGAAAGCATTTTCCTGCCCGACGGCCACCAGCACGTCGTCGCATTCAAAGAAGGGATCGGCCTCGCCGGTCGGTATCAGCGTGCGGCGACCCTGGTCGTCGTATTCGGCGCGCACGATCTGGAAACGCATCCCGACCAGCTTGCCGCCCTCGTGCACGAATTCCTTGGGCACGTGGAAATTGAGGATCGGAATGCCCTCGTGCTGCGCGTCTTCCTTCTCCCAGGGAGAAGCCTTCATTTCGGCAAAGCCGCTGCGCACGATCACTTTCACATCGGCGCCGCCCAGGCGGCGCGCGGAACGGCTGCAATCCATCGCGGTGTTGCCCCCGCCCAGTACGATCACGCGCTTGCCGATATGGTTGATGTGGCCAAACGACACGCTGGCCAGCCAGTCGATGCCGAGGTGGATGTTGGCTGCCGCCTCTTGGCGGCCGGGAATATCCAGATCGCGTCCGCGCGGCGCGCCGCAGCCCACGAAGATCGCATCCCAGCCCTGCGCCAGCAGCGCCTTCATCGAATCGACGCGCTCGCCGCTGCGGAACGTCGCGCCCAAGTCCAGCGCGTAGCCGGTCTCTTCGTCGATTACCGACTCAGGCAGGCGGAAGCGCGGAATCTGCGTGCGAATGAAGCCGCCGGCTTTCGGTTCGCCGTCGAACAGCGTCACCTCGTAGCCCAGCGGCGCGAGGTCGCGCGCCACGGTCAGCGAAGCCGGCCCCGCGCCCACGCACGCAATGCGTTTGCCGTTGCGCGGCCCAGTTTTGGGCATACGTGCGCGCACATCGCCCTTGAAATCGGCGGCCACGCGCTTGAGCCGGCAGATCGCCACCGGCTCCGGCTTTTTCGCATTGCTTTCTTCCACTCGCCCGCGTCGGCACGCCGGTTCGCAGGGCCGGTCGCAAACGCGGCCAAGCACGCCGGGGAAAACGTTGGCCACCCAGTTAACCATGTAAGCGTCGCCATAGCGGCGCTGGGCGATCAACCGGATGTATTCAGGGATAGGGGTATGCGCCGGACAGGCGTACTGGCAATCAACGACCTTGTGGAAATAGGCCGGATTGGCAATGTCGGTTTTCGGCAATGGGGACTCTCCTAGACTCTTCCCGCTACCTTGGGGAAAAAGTTGTAAGTGTAATCTGTCGGCAAGCCCCATTCGCGATTGAGGTTATGTCTTGCTCGGCGGGCAGGCCGCCGCCGGCGAGTCGGTCTCCTCTGCGGTCAGAGTAACGCCGAGCAAGTTCATCACCGCTCTCAATAAGATTTGGGCAGCCCCAGCACCCGTTCAGCGATGAAGCACAGAATCAGTTGCGGGCTGACCGGCGCGATGCGCGGAATGTAGGACTCGCGCAGCAGGCGCTCGACCCGGCTTTCGCGCGCGTAGCCCATGCCGCCGAGTGTCAGCACCGCCGTCTGGCAGGCGTTGTGCCCGGCCTCGGCGGCCAGATACTTGGCCGCGTTGGCCTCGGCCCCGCACGGCTGGCCCGCGTCGTAGAGCCAAGCCGCCTTGAGCATCATCAAGCGGGCCGCTTCCAGTTGCATCCATGCCTGTGCCAGCGGGTGCTGGACGCCCTGGTTCTGGCCAATCGGACGGCCAAACACCACCCGTTCTTTAGCGTAGCTGGTGGCGATTTCCAGCGCCGCCGAACCCAGGCCGATGGCCTCGGCGGCGATCAGGATGCGCTCCGGGTTCAGACCGTGCAGGATGTAGCCAAAACCCTGCCCTTCCTCGCCGATGCGGTCCTCTTCGGGGATGAATAGGTCGTCGATGAACAGCATGTTGGTATCGACCGCCGCGCGGCCCATCTTGTCGATGGCGCGGATTTCGATCTTGCTGCGATCGACCCGGGTGTAAAACAGGGATAAGCCTTCCGTGGGCTTTTTCACCCGATCCAGCGGCGTGGTGCGCGCCAGCAGCAACATGCGGTCGGCCACTTGCGCGGTGGAGATGAAAATCTTGCGCCCGGTCACCGAATAGCCGCCGGGCACTTTGCGGGCGAAGGTTTTGAGCTTGGTGGTATCCAGCCCGGCGTCCGGCTCGGTCACGCCGAAGCACGCCTTCTCGCGCCCGCCGATCAAGGGCGGCAGAAAGCGCTGCTTTTGTTCTTCCGTGCCAAACACCACCACCGGGTTGAGACCGAACACGTTCATGTGCACCGCCGACGCGCCGCTCATGCCCGCGCCCGATTGCGCGATGGCGTGCATCACCAGCGCCGCTTCCAGAATGCCCAGTCCCGCGCCGCCGGCCGATTCAGG
>JAIRRE010000357.1 GCA_031256125.1 Burkholderiaceae bacterium | reverse complement strand
CAGGGCGTGGAGGCGCAGACGGTGGCCAACTGCTACACCGCGCTTGAGTTGGGCGTGGAAGTGGTGCCGGTGCTCAACAAGATGGATTTGCCGCAGGCCGACCCGGAACGCGCGCGGTTTGAGATTGAGGATGTGATCGGCCTGGACGCCAGTCAGGCCATTCCCTGCTCGGCCAAGACCGGCGAGGGCGTCGATGAAATTCTGGAAGCCATCATTGCCCGGGTGCCGCCGCCGCGCGGCAAGCCTGACGCGCCGCTGCGCGCGATGATTATCGACAGTTGGTTCGATGCCTACGTGGGCGTGGTGATGCTGGTGCGGGTGGTCGATGGGCGGTTGGCCAAAGGCGACCGCATCCGCCTGATGGCGACCGGCGCGGCGTATGAGGTTGGGCAACTGGGCGTATTCACCCCGGCCCACCAGCCGCGCGCAAGCCTGGAAGCGGGCGAAGTGGGCTTGGTCATCGCCGGCATCAAGGAACTGACCGCCGCGCGGGTGGGCGATACCGTGACGCTGGAGAAAAAGCTGCCTAACAACTTGGGGCCGGCCAGCCAGGCGCTGCCGGGCTTCAAGGCGGTGCAGCCGCAGGTGTTCGCCGGGCTGTACCCGACCGAGGCTAATCAGTACGATGGTTTGCGCGATGCGCTGGAAAAGCTCAAGCTCAACGATGCCTCGCTGCAATACGAACCGGAGGTTTCGCAGGCGCTGGGCTTCGGCTTTCGCTGCGGGTTTCTCGGCCTGCTGCACATGGAAATCGTGCAGGAGCGGCTGGAGCGCCAATTCGATCAGGACCTCATCACCACCGCGCCCAGCGTGGTCTATCAGGTCGTCAGGGGTGACGGCGAAGTGGTGATGGTGGAGAACCCCGCCAAGATGCCCGAAGCCGGGCAAATCGAAGAAATCCGCGAACCCATCGTTACCGTGCACCTGTACATGCCGCAGGAATACGTCGGCCCGGTGATGACGCTGGCCAACCAGAAGCGCGGGGTGCAAATCAACATGGCCTACCACGGCCGGCAAGTGATGCTGACGTATGAGCTGCCGCTGGGCGAGATCGTGCTGGATTTTTTCGACCGGCTCAAGAGCGTCAGCCGCGGCTACGCCAGTATGGACTACGAGTTCAAGGAATACCGCGCCTCGGACGTGGTCAAGGTGGACATTCTGCTCAACGGCGAGCGCATCGACGCGCTGTCGATCATCGTGCACCGCAGCCAGTCGCAGACGCGGGGCCGCGCGGTGGTGGCCAAGATGCGCGAGATCATTGAGCGGCAGATGTTCGACGTGGCGATCCAGGCGGCCATCGGCGCGCACATCATCGCGCGCGAAACCGTCAAGGCGATGCGCAAGAACGTGCTGGCAAAATGCTACGGCGGCGATGTGACTCGCAAGAAAAAACTTTTGGAAAAACAGAAAGCAGGCAAGAAGCGCATGAAACAGATCGGTACCGTGGAAGTTCCCCAGGAAGCGTTCCTGGCCATTTTGCAGGTGGAAGAGTAAATGTCAATTCAGAAAGTTATGCCCGCGCTGACGGGCCTGATCCTGGTGTGCTTTGCCGCTTACTGCGTAGCCCTGTATATGAACAAGATTCCGGGCGACTTTGAAGGGGTGTTGCTGGCGGCCACGGTGATTACCTTGGTTTACTGGCTGGCCGAGCGCTTTTACTTCGCGCCCCGGCGGCGCGCAGTGGCGCGTGCCGCAACTGACGCCCAGGAACGTCGCCGCGCGGAGCTGATCGCGCAAGGCGTCACGCCCGACGAAGGCGCGCAGCAAGCGCAGGAGCGGGATGCCGGCAAGACGCTGGCGATGCCGTGGTGGCTGGACTGGACGGCGGGGCTGTTCCCGGTGATCCTGATCGTGTTCGCGCTGCGCTCGTTCGTGATTGAGCCGTTCCATATTCCGTCCGGTTCCATGATTCCGACCTTGTGGATAGGCGATTTCGTACTGGTCAACAAATTCACTTACGGCTTACGGCTGCCGGTGATCGGTACGCGCCTGACGGCGGGTAAGCCGGTTGCGCGTGGCGACGTGGTGGTGTTCCATTACCCGCTCAATCCCAGTGAAGATTACATCAAGCGCGTGGTGGGCCTGCCTGGCGACGAGGTGACGTATGTGGACAAACGCCTGACCGTCAACGGCCAGCTTGTGCCTGAAACGCCAGCGCCCGATTTTTTCGATGAATCGACGACAGGCTACTACAAGCAGTTTAACGAACAATTCGGCGCGACCACGCACGCCATTATGACCAACGACCAGGTTCCAACTTATATCAGGGAGGGGGTGCGGAATTTTCAGTACCGCAGCAATTGCAGCTATACCCTGGACGGTTTCACCTGTAAAGTACCGGCGGGCCATTATTTCATGATGGGCGATAACCGTGATAATTCAGACGATTCGCGTTACTGGGGCTTTGTGCCTGAAGGCAATGTCGTGGGCCGGGCTTTTTTGATATGGATGAATTTCAACCATTTTGGGCGCATAGGCGCCTTCAAATAAATACCGCCTGATGCGTCCGGTTTTTTTATGGAAGACATCAGTATGATAAAAACTGCTCGGCAACCGCAATCGGTTAAACAGCGCGGCCTGACGTTGATGGGTTTGCTGGTTTGGGCTATCCTGATCGCTGTCGTTGTCATTATTGGGGCCAAGATTGTGCCCACGGTTACCGAATACATGGGGTGCCTTAAAGGCGTCAAATTGGCAGCCAATGAGAATTCTCCCGATGCGGCGCGCACGGCATTCGACCGCTACGCCGAAGTGGGTTACATCACCGCCATCACGGGTAATGATCTTAATATCACCCAGGGCCGGGAAGGTAGGCTGAAGGTTTCTTTTGACTACAACAAGGAAATTTCGCTCGCCGGTCCCGTGTATTTACTCATTAAATACCACGGATCGTCCAATATCGGTCAATACAATGAATGAATTATTGGCGGATTTACAGCAGCGTCTGCACTATCGTTTCCAGGACGCGCGGTTGCTTGCGCGCGCGCTCACGCATCGCAGTTTTTCCGCCAGCCACAACGAGCGTCTGGAGTTTTTGGGCGATGCCGTACTCAATTTAGCTGTGGCGCATCGCGCGTTTGAAGCGTTGCAGGGATACCCCGAAGGCGACCTCTCGCGCGTGCGCGCACAACTGGTGCGCGAGGAGTCGCTGCATGGCTTGGCATTGCGTCTGGGCTTGCCCGAGGCGCTGCAACTGGGGGAGGGCGAGCGTCGCGCCGGCGGACGCGAGCGCGCATCCATCTTGGCCGACGCGCTGGAAGCGATAATCGGCGCGGTTTATCTGGATGGCGGTTATCCGGCGGCGCAGGCGCTGGTCGGGCGGTTGCTGGAAGGCGTCGCTATCACCCCCAGTCTGGCGGCTGCTGCCAAGGACGCCAAAACTGCCTTGCAAGAATGGCTGCAAGCACGCCGCATGGCGCTGCCGCGCTACGAGGTGGTGGCCATTACTGGCGCAGAACACCAGCAGACTTTTGATGTTCGCTGCACCGTCGAGGCGCTGGGCCGCCGATCGCACGCGCAGGGGCAGGGAACCTCGCGCCGCGCGGCTGAACAAACTGCCGCGGCCACGATGTTGACGCAATTGACGGAGAGCGTTTTATGACAACCGAAGGTGCGCAATCACCCGAGCAGATGCCAGTGCCCTCCGGTACTCAGCCGGAGCAACAGAGGGTTTTGCCGTCCAACCAGCGCTGCGGCCTGGTGGCTATTGTGGGCCGGCCCAATGTTGGCAAATCGACCTTGCTCAATGCGCTGGTGGGGCAGAAAATCAGCATCACCTCGCGCAAGGCGCAGACCACGCGCCACCGGATTACGGGCATCCGCACGCTGCCCGATGGTCAAGGCGGTGGCAGGCAGTTCGTGTTTGTCGATACGCCGGGCTTCCAGACGCGCCATGTTTCGGCTTTGAACCACTCGCTCAACAAAGCCGTGCTGGGAGCCATCGGCGGTGTGGACTTGGCGTTATTCGTAGTGGAGGCGGGGCGTTTTACGCCCGGCGACGCCAAAGTGCTGGCCTTGCTCAAACCGGGGACGCCGGTGGTGTTGGTGGCCAATAAGCTCGATACCGTAACGCGCCGCGCCGACATCGCGCCCTGGCTGCGCGACATGCAGGCGCGTCATGCTTTTGCCGAATACGTGCCCATGTCGGCCAAAAACCCGCGCGATGTGCAACGGTTGCTCGATATTTGCGGGGCTTATTTGCCCGAACAGCCCTGGTGGTACGGTGAAGACGAATTGACCGACCGCAGCGAAAAATTTCTGGCCAGTGAAGTGGTACGGGAAAAACTGTTCCGCCTGACCGGCGATGAACTGCCTTACACCTCTACCGTGACCATCGAACAATT
>JAIRRE010000335.1 GCA_031256125.1 Burkholderiaceae bacterium | reverse complement strand
CCGCCCCGGACTGGCGGTAAAGGTAATGCCGTTGTCCACCGTTACCACGCCGCTGACGGATTGGGCGACTTTGACTGCGGTATCGCGCGCGGGCACGTCCAGCACGCTGCCCGTGAGATGCGCCACCCCGGCATCGACCGATACCCGCACGTCAGACAGATCCGGGTTGCGCGACAGGCGCGCCGCCAATTCCGCCGTGATGCGCCGGTCGCTTTCCTCGGTGGCGCGCACAGCGCGCTGCACCGCGTGCGGATCGACCCCCGGCGCGGCCAATGCCGCCGATGCCGCCATGCTGGCGACAGTAGCCGAAGACGCCGCGCCCGGCGCGGCTTGGGCAGCGCCCACGGCACAAATCGCCAGCGCCAGACCGGCCAGCCAGCGGCGCGCACAAATCGAAAGCGTGTTCATCGTTTCTAGGTATCAATAGTGATAACAGCAGGAAATAACGCCCAGCCGCCCATCTTCCACCGCATATACCAGCCGGTTGGCATCGTCGATGCGCCGCGACCAAAAGCCCGCCAGATTGGCGCGCAAGGGTTCGGGTTTGCCGATACCTTCAAACGGCGCGCGCCGCGCCGCCTCGATCAATTGGTTGATGCGCGGCAACGTTTTGCGATCCTGTTTCTGCCACCAGAGGTAATCGGCCCACGCATCCGGCGTGAACAGTACCTGCAAATTCATGCCGCAGCATCGTCAACCAGCGTGTGTAGCTTGGCCTGGCCCTTGCGCCATTGCGCGACCGACCGGGCCAGATGCGCTGCATTGGCCGGCGAGCGCAGCAAATGCACCGTTTCCATCAGGCTGTCGTAATGGGCCTGCGACAAAATGACGGCATTGGCCGCATTGCGCCGCGTAATCAGCGTTGCATCGGCATCTTCGACTACCCGGTCGATGACCGCCTTGAACTGGCTGCGCGCTTCGGAAAAGGGAATGGTCTGCATGTCGGGGATTCGACTTGTACGCTAAATAGTACAAATATTTTAAGGCAATACCAACCCAGCCCGCCATATTCGCTTCATCACACCCCCCGCTCCCGGTCGGCAGCAAAGCGGGTGCGCCAGGCGGTAAAGGTTCCGGCTTCCAGCGCGGCGCGGATTTCGGCCATCAGATTCAGGTAGTAGTGCAGGTTGTGCAGACTGCCCAGCATGGGGCCGAGCATTTCGCCGCAGCGGTCCAGATGGTGCAGATAGGCGCGCGAGAAGCCGCCGCGCCCGCCCACCGCATACGGCACGCCGTCCGCTCCGGCACAGGCCGAGCAGGAGCAGGTTTCGTCGATCGGGCGCGGGTCGGTCTTGTGCCGGGCGTTGCGGATTTTCAGATCGCCAAAGCGGGTGAAATAGTGACCGTTGCGCGCGTTGCGGGTCGGCATCACGCAATCGAACATATCCACCCCGTGCCGCACGCCATCGACCAGGTCTTCGGGCGTGCCCACGCCCATCAGGTAACGCGGTTTGTTCTCCGGCAGGCGGTGCGGCGTGTGGGCGGTAATGCGCCGCATATCCTCTTTCGGCTCGCCCACGCTCACGCCGCCGATGGCGTAACCTGGGAAATCCATCTCAATCAACCGTTCCACCGATTCCTCGCGCAGCGACTCGAACATGCCGCCCTGCACGATGCCGAACAGCGCGTTGGGGTTACCCAGCCGCTCGAACTCGTTCCGGCAGCGCCCGGCCCAGCGCAGCGACAGGCGCATACTGGCCGCCGCCTCGGTCTCGGTGGTGATGTGACCGTGCGTTTCGTAAGGCGTGCATTCGTCGAACTGCATCACGATGTCGCTGTCCAGCACGGTCTGGATTTGCATCGAGATTTCCGGCGTCAGCAGCAGCTTGTCGCCATTGACCGGAGAGGCAAAGCGCACGCCCTCCTCGCTGATCTTGCGCAAATCGCCCAACGACCAAACCTGAAAGCCGCCCGAATCGGTCAGGATCGGCCGCCGCCAGTTCTCGAACCCATGCAGACCGCCGAAGGCGCGGACCACCTCCAGCCCGGGCCGCAGCCACAAATGAAACGTGTTGCCCAGAATGATCTGCGCGCCGATGGCTTCCAGGTCGCGCGGCAACACGCCCTTGACCGTTCCGTAGGTACCCACGGGCATGAAAATTGGTGTTTCCACCACGCCGTGGCGTAGCGTAAGGCGTGCGCGCCGGGCTTGGCTATCAGGGTCGGTTTGGAGCAGATCGAATTGCATCGTGTGATTCACGCCGCCACCGGTTGCTCCACGGGTTTTTGCCCCACGGCCAAAAATCCCGCCAGCGGCATATCGCCCTCGCGGCGCAGTTCGGGCAGCGGTTCAATCGTGATGTTGACGAAACCCGCGTCACGCAATTGGCGCTCCACGGCTTGCGCGCGGTGCGCATAACGGTTGGTGGCGCGCAACACATATCCGGCTGACGGATCGCCCTCATCAGGCTGCGCTGCCTCGCCGGTAAATAAAAACCAGCCGCCGGACTTCAAAACGCGCAGCGCGTTGGGAATCACCGGCGTCAGATCGCCCACGTAGGGCAGCGCGTCGGCGCAAGTAATGGCCTCGTAATGGTCGCCGGGCGTTTCCACCAGCGCGTCCAGCAGATTGACGTGGTGAAAGCGCGAATACACGCCACGCCGCGCGGCCTGATCGAGCATCGGCTGCGACAGATCGACGCCAATGATATGCCCTTCGACCCGCCCCAGGCACGCACCCACAAAGCCGGTGCCGCAGCCTAAGTCGAGCACGCTCAAGCGCCGGTCCGGGAATCGCTCGCGCAACAGCGTGGCCATGCGTTCGGGCGCACGGTAGCGCAGATTGCCCGCCACGTGCCGGTCGTAGTCCGCCGGGTAGTAATCGAATAGCGCGCGCACCACGGCGGCGGGTTGCGTGGCCGGGGTTTGCCCATGCGCAATGGCGTGCCAGTAACGCACCTCGCCATCCTCTGGCGCCAGCGCCAGCGCACGGTCGGCCCAGTTTCGCGCGGCGTCCTCATCGCCCAGCGCGCGGGCGCACTGTAGCAGCGCCAACAACGGCTCGCTCTGGTTCGGTGCAAGGTCGTGCGCCTGCCGCAAATGCGGCAGCGCTTGCGCCTCCCGCCCCAGCGTGACCAGCAGCCGTCCGGTAAACAAATGCAATCCGCCTTGGCGCGGATGGCGCTCCAGCGCCTCCTGCGCCCATTGCAACGCCAGCGCATCGTCGTGTGCGGCGTGCGCCACGTTAATGGCGCCTATTGTCAGTTGCGCGTGATCTGGATCGGCTGCGCGCGCCTGCCGCGCCAACTCCAGCGCCTCCCGCGTCATCCCTTCCTGGCCCGCACTGTCGCCGCGCACCAGCAACTGTGCCAACTCGATCTGCGCCACTGGCCAGCCTGGCGCTAAATGGAGCGCGTGCCGCGCCAGCTGGATGGCGCCCTTGACGTTGCCCGCCGCGTCGGCCATGCGCATCCCGATCAGCGGGATACGCGCATCCGCGGGAGCGTCTTTCTGCGCGGCGTTGAGCTGCACCGCCGCCTCGTGCAACTGGCCTTGCTCAATCAACTGGCGAATGCGCGCCAGGCGCTGTGAAAACGGATCGGCAGGAAGGGTGGTGTCGAGCATCATGAACGGCAAAAACTAAAGCGGTTAAGGCAATGCCTCATGCAGTCCGCGCGAGTTGGCGCGCCCGGATTGGGGATGGGACGCTTGTTCAGCGTTGCCTTAATTATCAGATGCGCTTCGGAAACGGCAAGACTCATCCGATTTGTAAAGCTCGCGCCAACAGTATTGCATCCCCATAGCTGAAAAAACGGTAGCACCGCTCATTAGCGTAGCGGTACAACGTCATGATGCGCTCATGCTCTGCAAAAGCCCGACATGCACCCTCAACGTGCAGCGCGCCCGGCGGTTGTGCGCTCAACGCTCAGGTACCATAAAGCCTATAAATTCAAGCGTAAGGCACGATGTCATGTGCCCATGCCGCAATGTTGGCAAGTAATCTGTGCGTAGAATTTGTGTGCGTTTTTTCATTAGAGGAGATACCTATGTTGAGCTTACGCAAACCGCTCGTGCTGGCCTTCGGGCTGGCGGTTGTGATGTCGCTGCTGGCGGGCTGCTCCAGCGACAAGGCTGACAAGAAATACGCCATCGCAACCGATACCACCTTCGCGCCCTTCGAGTACACCGATAGCAAGGGAGCTTTCGTCGGCGCGGATCTGGACATCCTGGCCGCCATTGCCAAGGATCAGAACTTTCAATACGACCTGCGTCCGCTGGGTTTTGATGCGGCAGTGGCCGCCCTCGAATCGAATCAGGCCGATGGCGTGATCGCGGGCATGAGCATCACCGACAAGCGCAAGGAAAAATACAACTTCTCCGATCCCTACTACAACAGCCATATCGTGGTGGCCGTGGCGGCTGGCAACGACGCCATCAAGAGCTATGCCGACCTGGGGAATAAAACGGTCGCGGCCAAGACCGGCACCGAAGGCGCCAAATACGCCGAAAGCCTGGCACCGAAATACCATTTCAAGATTCACTACTTCACCGATAGCCCGACCATGTACGAGGATGTCAAGACCGGCAACAGCGTCGCCTGTTTTGAAGATTCGCCGGTCATGGCCTATGGCATTTCCCAGAACAACGGCCTGAAGATCGTCAACGACTCGAATGAGAAATCGCCCGGATCGTCCTATGGCTTTGCCGTGATGAAGAACAATGAAGCCAACCAGAAGTTGCTGGCGATGTTCCAGGCAGGGCTGGCCAATATCAAGAAAAACGGCCAGCTCAAGGCGATCATGGACAAATACAACCTGAATTACGACTTCTGACGTTCATCGCGCGCACCGATGGATGTCATTCAGGTTTTCGGCGAGGCATTCCCCATGCTCCTGCGGGGGCTGGGAATTACGGTACAAATCACCGTGGCCTCGCTCATCATGGCGGTGGTGCTGGGGCTGGCTTCGTGCCTGATGGGCTTGAGCCGCATCGCCGCGTTGCGCTGGCTCTCCAAAGGCTACGTCTGGCTGATTCGCGGCACCCCGCTGCTGGTGCAGGTGTTCTTCGTTTATTTCGGCTTTCCGCAACTGATCCAGGCCATTGGGCATTCGGTGGGTGGGGCTGACGCGGGCAACCTGTCGGACCTCATCGGCGGAGTGCTGGCCAATTTCCGCATCTCCGCTTTCATGGCCAGCTTCGTCACGCTCAGTCTGAACGCGGGCGCGTACATGTCGGAAATTTTTCGCGGTGGCATTCAGGCGGTCAATCCGGGGCAAATGGAGGCCGCGCGCAGTCTGGGCATGTCGCACAGCCGCGCCATGTACCGCGTGATCCTGCCGCAAGCCTTGCGCATCTGCGTGCCGTCCCTGGTCAACCAGTTCATCATCACGCTCAAAGACACCTCCATCGTCTCGATCATCAGCTTGCAGGAAATCGTTTACAACGCTCGCATCTACATCGGGCGCACCATGCTGTCCTTCGGCACCTGGATCATAGTTGGCGCGATGTATTTGCTGGTCATCACGGTGCTCTCTTTCCTTTCGAAATATCTGGAAAGGAGGCTGGATCATGGGCAACGAAGCTGACAAAAAAGTGCGGGTCAGCGCCCTGCACAAGCGCTTCGGCAACTTGCACGTGCTCAAGGGCATCGACCTGGAAGTCAGGGAAGGCGAAGTGGTCTGCATCATCGGTCCGTCCGGTTCCGGCAAAAGCACGCTGTTGCGCTGCCTTAACCGCCTGGAGGAACCGACTTCGGGCACCGTCGAGGTGGACCGGTACATCGTCAATGACCCGAAAGCTGACATCAACAAGATTCGCCAGAACATCGGCATGGTGTTCCAGCATTTCAATCTGTTCCCGCACATGAACGTGACGCGGAACATCACCTGCGCGCCGATCGACCTGAAGAAGATGACCAAGCCCGAGGCCGCGCGCAAAGCCCAGGAACTGCTGGAGCGCGTGGGCCTGTCCGACAAGCGGGACGCCTACCCGCGCCAGCTTTCGGGCGGACAGCAGCAGCGCGTGGCGATCGCACGGGCGTTGGCGATGAACCCCGACATCATGCTGTTCGACGAACCGACCAGCGCGCTCGACCCCGAAATGGTCGGCGAAGTGCTGCAAGTCATGCGCGAACTGGCCGCCACCGGCATGACGATGCTCATCGTCACCCACGAAATGGGCTTTGCCCGCGACGTGGCGGATCGGGTCATTTTCATGGCCGACGGCTTGATCGTCGAACAAAATACGCCCACGGAAATTTTCAGCAATCCGGTGCAGGCGCGCACCAAGGATTTTTTGGCGCGCGTTTAAAAAATACCGTCACGCGATACTCACCCAAAGTCACGCTGAACAAGTCCACCGCGGCTGACGGAATCTCAAGAAAGATAGGCTCCCACAGCCAGACCTGCCGTTTCAACCTTCCGCCAGTTTTGCGCGAACCGCCCGTCACGGTGGTCCTATACTTTCGGAAACAACTACCGCCAGCAACCAGCCAAACATGGTTTTCTTCCAACTGAACAGCTTGCCGCGGTACCCGCTATCAAGAAGCACCGCCTGCACGCCTTCGAACTGACCAAACAAGCGTATCAGCACGATTTTGGCACCAACCCGGTTTTGGATGACCGCAGAGTGCACGACTACCGCCAGCAGCAACCCCAAGGTATCTACCATAATACGGAGTTTGTTCTTTTTTACTTTCTTGCATAAGATCAAGGAAACCGCAACCACAGCCTGTACACTAAATTGATGCACAGCCGGACAGAGGGAAGTCGGCGCCCCTTTGAGCAAAATTCAATCGGCGCCAACACATAACACGCTCTAATGACGACCCGCTACCGTAACTTCGACGCCGTGCGACTGTACGCAGCCTCCAGTGTCGTATTCTCCCATTCATTCCTGATCGCCACAGGGGTCGAGGCGACCGAGCCGCTCAAGAGTACTGGGCTGGTAACTGGCGTTTACGGCGTCTTTGTCTTTTTTATTTTGAGCGGTTTTTTGGTAACCGAAAGCGCTCAGCGATCGGCGACGATTGGCATTTTCGTTCGCAATCGTTTCCTGCGGATCATGCCGGCTCTGGTGTCGAGCACTCTGCTGGTCGGCTACGTGCTGTGCCCGTTGTTTGCGACCAACGGCGCCTTGGCCTTCATTGCCGACCAGAAGGTGTTTATTCGCGTCATAGAAATCATTACCTTCCACAGCGACAATTTTTATTTTCCCAACCTCGCTTTTTACCCGCCTTTGAACAAAACCGACTGGCTGCCGGGCGTCGCCAACGGCGTACTGTGGACGATCCGTTGGGAGGTGACGGGATATCTATTCATCGGTCTTATGGCGACCGCCTCGCTGCTCAAGCCCAAGCCTCAAAGCTGGATAATCCTGTTGGCCACGCTGGCTGCCCTGGTGGTGCTTTCCTTCACCTATGGCCGGCAAGTATCGACGCAGTGGATATCCGAACTGCTGTTTGTCGTGCCGTCGCTGTGCTGCGGCATCTTCATGACCTGGCTGGTTCGTCGTCATCGACCGCGCGGCTGGATTGCGCTTGTACTGATGGCAGGCGTCGTGCCGGCGACCTATTTTCACGTCCTACCCGAAGTCTTTCCATTCCTCGTCGCCTACCCGGTCATCTGGCTGGGGAGCGCGCCGATCCCCCTGCTGCCCCGGTTCTACGAGAAAACCGATATCTCCTACGGCATCTATCTTTATGGCTGGCCGGTCATCCAGGTGCTCCGCCATTTCGTTGGCCCGCACCTCAGCGGTTACGAACTGGCTGCCTTGGCGCTGCCGGTGACGATCCTTGTAGCATGGCTGTCTTGGCGGTTCATCGAAAAGCCGGCGCTGGGACTAAAGACCAGCGCAAAGCAGCAGATGTTGCCAGCGAATCCCGCGTAGGTTACAAGCCCCAACATTACTTCACACGGCAGCGCAAGAATGAGTCTGGGACAGCGGTAAAGACAGTTTTGGGCTTCATTGGATCGTTGATAAAACCGCCTTGCTGCGGTACGTCAATGACGTGCATATCAATCCACGCAAGCGTAGCCATACCATGCGCACAGTGAAATAGCCAGATGGATTGCGCGACAAAATTATGATTGCTTTTGTATATACACAGCCTATATCATGTGTCTAATTTATTTCATCTAAAATTATATGATACATTCATCGCGGCTGTTTCTAGCCGCACCAATCAATAGGGGATTTACCACATGAACGACAGCGCCTCGTCCGCGACAACACCGGATGCCGATTGGCACAACGATTCCCGTCTGAGCGAAAAGTGGAAATTTCGCTTTAGATTTTTTGAAGAATACGGCGCGTCAGCGGCCTGGAAGGCTACACCCGAGTCCCGTGCCGCCATGAAAGCCATGCCGGTTGGTGATCGCATCAAGATTCAGCAAAATTTCTATGCTTTCTTTTTCAGCTTCATCTACTACGCATTTTTCCTCAAGCTCTGGCGCCAGGCAGTAATCCTGATCGGCATCTGGATCGTTCTAGCCATCGTGATGACCATTTTTCACATGCCGGCTGCCGTGGAACGAGGTTTCGGCTTCGCCTATGCCTTGTTTTACGGCATGCGCGCCAACCCCTTGTACTACCTCAAGCGCACGCAGGGCGAGATTGGCTGGAGGATTTTTTGATACTCGCCGGGCAACGCCTGGGCCTAGCGTTGCTGTGCATAGCGTGGCTGTGCGTAGCGTGCGGACGGAGCGGCGCGCAGACCGTCGAGCGCAGCGCCGGCGGCGCCACGGTGCAGTTTCCGGGGCCTACAGGGCAAATCAGGCAAGACCCCCCGGACTCCAATCCACTGCTGCTGTGCTGGCGCCAGTCCGCACCCACGCCACAAGATTCGCGGCGTGTGCTGTTGCTCTGCCAATTGCGCCTGGCCTTTTGGGTAAATTGGCTGATGCGTCTTGCGCCTGATGCCATCATGGACAAAATCGGTGACAGGTTCATCGCCGATTTTCGGGCTGATGCGCCCGACACCAAGGCACAGGAACCGCAGTGGGTCCAAATCGGAGGTCATCCAGGATGGCAGATTTCCTTCGAGAACCGCAATCTGCGCTGGTCCGCGCACGCGCCTGACCAACAATCGCCGCTGGTCAACCGCCCGTATATGAGTGTGGTCATGTTGTGGACTGGCGAAAGCTTGGTCATGGCTGGCGTGGGCGGCAATCAATCCGCCACAGACGATGTATTTTTTCGCTCCCTACGCACAGCCACCACCGTAAAACCCGGCGACCCCGATGCGCAGTGGGCGCTGCTGTGCAAAATTAGCGGCGTGGTACTGCTCACGCTGCCCCTGATGCTCATTGGCCTCGTGGTTGTGGTTGACAAAGCCATCCAGCGGCGCAAGCGGGCGCGCAGGTCAGCAATATCTTGACAAGCCTGACGATGCGGCGTCCCCTTGCATGGCTGGAATAGCCGGCGTTGTCGATGCGCGTGCTTAGTTGGCCGTGCGTGTTGTAGCCGTAGGTGGATTGCCCGCCGCGCTCGTCGATATACGCCAGCGTTTGACCGTGTTCGTCGTAGATCCATTGGCGCTTGATGCCTGCTGTCAGGATTTTTCTTCGAGCAGATTGCCCAGCGTGTCGTAGTTCCAGCGCCATTGGCTGCCGTCGAACCCGCTGCGCCGCAGGAGCAGTTCCCATTGGTCGTGCCAGTCGGTGCGTTCGATGCGGCCCAGCGGGTCGGTTTGGCTGGTGATGTTGCCCGCCGTGTCGTATTCAAAGGCGCTGGTGCCCTCGGCGGGGTTAGTGATCGAGAGCAGGCGGCGCTGCCGCCGGGTCCGATTGCAGGGTAAAGGTTCCCCCTTCGGGATCGCGGTAGCGCGTCCCAGTCCCAGTGGCGCTGGCGGCTTTGCCCGTCGCTGGCCGTGGCTTAAAAGTTCATGGTTGCCATATCAAGAAGCTGATGGCTGCTTTAAGCGCCGGATTTGGGCGTACATCGCATCCGGGGCAAGATCAATCTCACCCGGCCATGTTACGGCGCCGTACTCTACGAAGACCTGTTGAAACAGCGCTGGGTCGGCCAACGCGGCAAATACGCCAGCATTGGATGCACGCACCAAGTGCGACAGGTCGATCACACCTTGCGTGCCATCGACGAAACGCACACTCAATCTATAACCGCAGTCACACGCCAAGGCATGCGCGGTTCGATAACCGGCGTTAAAGCAGCGGCTGGATTGCGTTGGGGGCTTGATTGCGTTCGCACAGTTGCCAGTTCTCCATGAGTTCGGGACGATATTTCTGCGCCCATTCCAACACAAGCGCCAAGGCGCGGCGCGGCATGTTGCCCTCCATGACCTCCAGCGTGCGGAGGTCGATCAGTACCTCGTGCTCGGCATATAGCGCGTGAAAGTGCGGCGGTGCATAGTCTCTCCAGAACATCTGAATCAGGATGCCGTAGAAAGTGCTGATGGTAGGCTATCGGGTGCGATGTTTATGTCTATGCAGGCCAAACCGCAACGTATCAAAAAACACCTGTTTACAACATGCGGTAATCAACTCAAACTAAAGGTCAAAAATGCTCAAGAAATAAGTAGCCAATGTGCTGGCAGCATTTTGCGAAAACAATGCAGCAGTAACAAAACAAACTTATTGTTAAAAAATAGGAAGGATCGAGCTTGTGGGATGGGCTAAATGGACATGGACTGGATAATGAATGGCACTATGTCAGCCAAAACGTGGGCGAAGACCGCTGGGAAAAGAGAACCTGTGCGGATATAGTAGATACTCAGAACTAACCCAAACCCTAGAACGGAAACAGCACCAAGTGGGCCTTGATAGAGATGATAAAGGACGCGAACAAGAAGTGAGATGCCTAAAGCAACGGATAGGCCATACCCTCGTAGTCCTCTCAGCAGGAAACCCAGAAGAAAAATTTCCTCATACGCGCCGTTGACTAAAGCGGTCAGAACTAAGGTGGGCAGTGAAACCGAAGCAGTTTCCATCATTTTTGAGATGGGTTGCTCTGGTTGGCCGGTGGTTGCAAAAAACGTTACCAGAACGAAACTTACGAGCCAACTTGCGATAAATAGAAGTACCGCAAGACCAGCGCCTCGCAGCGATGGCGCTGGATACAAAGAGAAAATCGAATATTTCCGTACGCGAAGGATCAAGAGCGCGATGGCGGCAAAGACTGCTTCCATGACCATAAGACCAATAAATCCGGCATCAGTAAAAGCAACATTCTGGAAACCTCTTACAACCGATAAGGTTGAAACCATGATCGGCCAGCCAAAGCAAATCGCTATAATAGCGGCAGCTTCGCCAAAGGTCGTTGTCGTTCTGTCGATATGCGCCATTTTGTAATATCTAACGCCCAAGCTAAACAGCCGTCACTACGCACAACATAGTAGCATTGCGTAAATTATCAGGCCAAATGCATTGCAGGTGGAGATGACGGCTAACGATCTGTCGCTCGATTCACTTCCCAGCACGCAGCGCGCGCAAAGGTCACCCCCCATCCAGACCAGACGCCCGCGCCAGCAGCATCGCGTCGCCGTAGCTGAAAAAGCGGTAGCGCTGTTCGACCGCGTGGCGGTACAGCGCCATGATGTGTTCATACCCCGCAAAGGCGCTGACCAGCATCATCAGCGTGCTGCGCGGCAGGTGGAAGTTGGTGATGAGCGCGTCCACCACTTTGAAGTCAAAGCCCGGCGTGATGAAGATGCCGGTGTCGCCCGCCGCCGGCCCGCTTTGCGCCCAGCTTTCCAGCGTGCGCACGGTGGTGGTGCCCACCG
>JAIRRE010000333.1 GCA_031256125.1 Burkholderiaceae bacterium | reverse complement strand
CGGGCCAGCGCCGCTCCTTCGCACTGAAGGCGCCGCTGGCCTTTTCGCATCACGCACCAGGAGCATCGACATGAGTTTTCTCAAAGGCAAAACGGCCCTCGTCACCGGTTCGACCAGCGGCATTGGCTTGGGCATCGCAACGGAACTGGCCAAGCAGGGTGCCAATATCTTGATGACCGGCTTTGGCGACGTGGATGCGCCGCGCCAGCAGATCGCCGCCGCCAACACGGCGCTGGGCGGGCGTGTCGAGTACCACGGCGCGGACATGAGCAAGCCGGCTGAAATCGAAGCCATGTTCAAATTCGCCGCCGAGAAATTTGGCGGTATCGACATCCTGGTAAACAACGCCGGTATCCAGTTTGTCTCCAACATTGAAGACTTTCCGCCGGAGCGGTGGGACGCGATCATCGCCATCAACTTGAGTTCTGCCTTCCACACCACGCGGCTGGCGTTGCCCTACATGAAACAGAAAAATTGGGGCCGCATCATCAACATCGCCTCCGCACACGGCCTGGTCGCCAGCACCGGCAAGGTCGCCTACATCGCGGCCAAGCATGGGCTGGTTGGCTTGACCAAAACCGTGGCGCTGGAAACCGCCACCACTGGCATTACTGTCAACGCCATCTGCCCGGGCTGGGTACTCACCCCGCTAGTGCAAAAGCAGATCAACGAGCGCGCCGCGCGCGAGAACATCCCCGTAGCGCAGGCCAACAAAGAACTGTTGCAGGAAAAAGAACCCTCGCTGTGCTTTTCCACGCCCGAGGAACTGGGCGGTTTGGCGGTGTTTTTCTGCACGCCCGCCGCCGACAATGTGCGCGGCGTGGCTTGGGCGCATGACGGCGGGTGGACGGCCCAATAAGCAGTTTGCATCGGGCACGCATGTTGCTGCTGCTCTCGCCAGCCAAGGCGCTCGACTATCAAACGCCACTGCCGCCTAGACTGCTGCACAGCACGCCTTTGTTTACCGCGCACAGCAAGGAACTGATCGTGGTGCTACGCGCGCAGACGCCCGCGCAAATCGCCGCGCTGATGCACCTGAGCGACGCGCTGTCCGAACTGAACGTGGCACGCTACGCGGCTTGGCGCGACAGACCCGCCGCCCATCAAACGCGCCAGGCGGTGTTTGCGTTCAACGGCGCCGTGTACAGTGGGCTGGATGCGCGCTCGCTCTCCCCAGCTGATCTGGATTGGGCGCAGACGCATGTTTGCATTTTGAGCGGCTTGTACGGCGTGCTACGCCCGCTCGATCTGATACAGCCCCACCGGCTGGAAATGGGTACCCGGCTGGCTACCGCGCGCGGCGGCAACCTTTACCAGTTCTGGGGCGAGCGCATGGCCCAGTACTTGAACGAGCGGCTCGCAGACGATCCAGCGCCGGTGGTCATCAACCTGGCCTCGCAGGAATACGCCAAGGCGGTCAAGCGCCAGATATTGCGCGCGCAGTGGGTCGATTGCGTATTCGAGGAACGGCACGCTAACGGGCGGGGTACGCCATGGCGCATCATCAGCGTCATGGCCAAACGCGCGCGCGGGCTAATGGCGCGTTACGCCAGCCAGCATCGTTGTACCCGGCCTGAAGACCTGCAAGCTTTCGACCTGGAAGGCTACGCGTTCGACGCTACCGCGTCGGCATCGGACCGACTGGTGTTCCGGCGCGGGGAACGGTTCGCCTGATCTGCCAAAACCCGCCAGACAGGTGTGTACTCACGCATTATTTCAGAGCCTGTTCACGCTACTTTCCACAGTCAGGTCGATAGCTCCGCGCGGCCTGATATGCTCCCGAATCCCCTCGCATTACCAGACAATCCATCATGAAGACCCGCCAGCTTGGATGGCACGGCCCCATTGCTAGTGCCCTCGGACTCGGTTGCATGGGCATGTCCGATTTCTATGGCAGCGCCGATCGTCAGGAATGCATCGCCACCATTCACGCTGCGCTGGGTGCCGGGATCAACCTGTTCGACACCGGCGACTTCTACGGCATGGGCCACAACGAGATGTTGCTGGGCGAAGCTCTAGCGGGGCGTCCCCGCAACAGCTATCTGCTCAGCGTGAAATTCGGCGCGCAGCGTGACCCCGCTGGCAACTGGCTGGGTTATGACGCCCGCCCCAGCGCCGTGAAAACCGCCCTCGCTTACACGCTCAAGCGCCTGCGCACCGATTATGTTGATATCTATCGCCCGGCCCGGCTTGATCCGAACGTGCCGATTGAGGATACCGTCGGCGCCATTGCCGATCTGGTCAAGGCGGGCTACGTGCGCTATCTGGGGCTATCGGAAGTCGGCTCGGCGACCTTGCGCCGTGCCCATGCCGTACTGCCGGCGTGCGACCTGCAAATCGAATATTCGCTGATCGCGCGCGGCATAGAAGCCAGCGTGCTGCCCACCTGCCGCGCACTGGGACTGGGACTTACCGCCTATGGTGTACTGACGCGCGGCCTGATCAGCGGCCACTGGTCAAAAGAACGCAGCGCCAATGCGAACGATTTCCGCACGCTGGCTCCGCGATTCCAAGGCATCAACCTTGACCATAACCTGGCCCTGGTTGAAACACTGCGCGCGTTTGCTACCGCGCGCGGCGTAAGCATGGCGCAACTTGCTATCGCCTGGGTGCTGGCGCGCGGCGACGATATTTTGCCGCTGGTCGGCGCACGTAGCCGCCAGCGTTTGCAGGAAGCGCTCGGAGCGCTTGACGTGCGTCTTGCCGCCGATGAACTAGCCACCCTTGAAAAGGTTATTCCGCCCGGTGCCGCTGCCGGTGCACGCTACGACCCGGATTCCATGTCCGTGCTGGACAGTGAAAAGGGGTGAAAATTCGTTTGTACTTTTCTTCAGCCCCCATCCGCAAACGGGCAAGTCATCCGCACACCGATACCAGCGGAATGCTTTGAAACGACTTGGAATAGCCAGCCTACTCTGTCAATCCATTCGACAGATGCGCTATCGTAAAGGCCATGAGCGATAAAGTTTTCGATGCCGCCCCTATCCTGACGATAGGCAGTCCACTAGGCAAACGCGCGTCCTATCCTGAGCATTACGACGCCAGTTTGCTGTATCCAATCGCGCGCGCGCCCTTGCGCGCCACGCTGGGCATTGCCGGGCAGCCCTTGTTCCTGGGCGCTGATTTATGGACCGCGTATGAGCTTTCGTGGCTCAACCCGCGCGGCAAACCGCAGGTTGCCCTGGCGCACATCATCGTGCCGTGCGAGAGCACGCATCTCATCGAAAGCAAATCGCTCAAGCTCTATCTGGGCAGTTTTTCAGGCACGCGCTTTCCCAGCGCTGAAGCGGTGCGCGAGCGCATCGAACGCGACTTGAGTGCCGCGCTGTGGACAGGAAGCGATGTACAAATGCCTACCGTCGTGCGCCTGATTGCGCCAGAACAGTTCGACCGCCAGACCGTGCAGGAAATGGACGGCCTGCTGCTGGACCGGCTGGACATCGAATGCGACGACCGGGACGTCCCCGCGCCGGAACTGCTCACGGCGGCATTTGCCGAGCAGCCGGTGGAGGAAGTATTAACCAGCCGATTACTCAAAAGTAATTGTCCGGTCACCGGTCAACCCGATTGGGCCAGCGTACAAATCCGCTACAGTGGCCCCCAAATCGATCAAACGGGGCTGTTGCGTTACATTGTCAGTTTCCGCCGCCACAGCGAATTTCACGAACATTGTGTCGAACGCATGTTCATGGACATTTGGACGCGCTGCCAGCCCGCGAAACTAACAGTGTATGCGCGCTACACACGGCGCGGTGGCATTGACATCAACCCCTGGCGTACCAGCCACCCCGGCTCCATGCCAGCGGGAGCGCGCACGGCGCGGCAGTGAAAAAGGATGAAGAGTCGCCCGCCAAGCGTTGTTTTGAGGCACAATCAAGATTCTTACGCTGTGTTACATCCATTTAGCGCTTGGCGCAAGCGGCTATTCATGTTAGGGTAGGTTATTTCGCTTGTTCGTATGGCAGATTTAAAAGCTATGATCGACAAAATTACATTGACCTCGTTCGAATCGACTTTTGTCCAGCGAGGTTTCTCTTCGTGGAAAAAAGGCGCTCTCGCCACAGCGGTTGCGCTGGCCTTGCTGGGCGCGCACCTGGACGCCAACGCATTGGCTTTGGGCGCAATCCAGGTGAAATCGGCGCTGGGCGAACCGTTGCGCGCCGAGGTCGAGATACCGGACATTACCTCCGAGGAAGCCACGACTTTCCAGGCTGCGCTGGGCACGCCACAGGAATTCCAGGCAGCCGGCGTCGATTACAGCCAGACGCTCAGCGGCACGCACATTTCACTGGCTCATCGTCCCAACGGGCAGGCGTATTTGCGCGTGCAAGGTCAACAGCCGATCAACGAGCCGCTTTTGAGTTTGGTAATCCAGGCCAACTGGGCCAAGGGTCACGTAGTACGTGAGTACACTCTACTGATTGATCCGCGCAGCCCCTCGACCGCGTCGGCAGTCAAGGGCAATGCGCCAGTTTTATCCGGTCAACGGGCCAGCCCGCCCGCTCTCGCTACCGGCACCACGCCCCAGGTCGCCACGCCAAGTAAGACCTCCTCTGTTGAAGGTCAACAGGTGCGCGTACAACGCGGCGACACTGCGGCCGCCTTGGCGCAAAGTTACTTGCCCGATGGCGTGTCGCTCGACCAAATGCTGGTTGCCATGCTGCACGTCAATCCAAGAGCGTTCATTCGTGGCAACGTTAACCTGATCCGCGCCGGCGCAGTCGTGGACATGCCCGGTGCCGATCAAGCCAATGCCCAATCCCCTGCGGCAGCGCGCCGAACAATCATCGCGCAAAGCCGCGATTTCCATGCCTACCGGCAAGGACTGGCCAGTGCCGCCGCCGGGCGCGGCAGACTGGTCTCCGGGGGACGCCGCCGCGTAACTTCGGGCAGCGTGCAGCCGCAGGTACAGGAAGCCAATGCCGAGCCGACGCCGCAAGACCGCCTGACCCTCTCGCGCGGCAAGGGGGCCGGCAGTACCGCCGGGGGCGCCGAAACCCGCATTGCGCAATCGCGCCACGAGCAGGCGCAAGCGGCGCGCACGGCGGAACTCAACCGCAACATCAGCGAGCTTTCCAAACTGGCGGCCGCCAGTAACGGCACAACCCCGGCTACGGTTAAACCGGCTGTTCCGGCAATCAATCTCCCGGCGTCATCAGCCATGACGCCGGCTACCCAGGCCGGGCAACACACCCTGCCCGCCTCCACTGCCACGGCTAGCGCATCGGCAGCCGCCACGCCTAAACCCAAGCCGGCGCGTCATCCCGTCGCCGCTCCGCCGCCCGAGTCTTCGTGGTTTGACACGTTGTCGGACAATTGGCCCATTGCGGGCGGCGTAGTGGCCGTGCTGGCATTGCTGGGAGGGTATTTCTTCTTGCGCGGCAAGCAGAAAAAAACCGATAAAAAAACAAGCCGCAGCGAGACCAAGATGGATAGCGACGACTTGTTCTCCGATAGCAAAATAGCGCCCGATTCCTTCTTTGGCGCCAATGGCGGCGAGCATGTCGATACGCGCGACGGCGCCAACAGCGGCAGTAGTTCAACCATGACCTACTCGCCCAGTCAACTGGAGGCGGCGGGGGATGTCGATCCTGTCTCGGAAGCGGATGTGTATCTGGCTTATGGCCGCGACGCGCAGGCTGAGGAGATTCTGCGCGAAGCCTTGCGCACCTACCCCGGACGTTCGTCGATCTATCTGAAGTTGGCCGAAATCTATGCCAAGCGGCACGATGCCCACATGCTGGAAACTACCGCCACCGAAGCACGCCGTATTACCCGCGGCGAAGGGCAAGATTGGCAAGCCATCATCGACCTGGGCCGGCAACTGGACTCAAACAATCCGCTCTACCAAGCCAGCGATGCGCCAACTGTCAGAGCGCCGTTAGCAAATGCACGTGATGAAATGGCCAATACGCAAAACGCCGGCAAACCGCCCCATGAGGAGGATGCGCAATTGGACATGGACCTGACCGACAACGCGCCACTCTCCCCGCAAACCGCGCGGCAAGACTCCGCCAGTGCATTTCAGCCCTCCCAATTCCCGCAACGCGCAACAACCCAATTCGCGTCTACGGTTCCGACCCATCTTGCCTCGGCAATGGAGAGCGGTGCGATGGCGTCCGCCCAAATTCACAATATTGATTTCACGCCTCCTCCTGCGGCACAGCCGCACTCGAACATGATCGACTTCGACACGGTCACGCCATCGGCGGCTCAAACTTCGCGCCCCGGCGCATTGGGCGCCGGACCGGCTGAAACGGGCGATGAAGATCCACTGGGCACCAAACTGGCGCTGGCGCAGGAATTTCACGCCATTGGCGACAGCGACAGCGCGCGCAGCCTGGCCAAAGAGGTCGTTGCCGAAGCTTCCGGGGCGCTAAAAATAAAAGCGGCGCGGTTCTTGAGCGAACTGGGCTGATCGCGCCGCGGTTTGCGTGCCCTCTTATTTTCCGCCCGGTTCGCCGGGCGATTTTGTTTGACACCTGCCTGACCCCATGCTCCGCATCGCGCTTGGCGTCTCTTACCTCGGAACCCATTACCAGGGATGGCAAAGCCAGCCTTCGGGCAACGCCGTTCAGGATCGTCTGGAACGGGCGCTGACGCGATTTGCCGATCACCCCATCACTACCCTGTGCGCGGGCCGTACCGATGCGGGCGTACATGCGCTGATGCAGGTGGTGCATTTCGACACCCCGCGCGAACGCGCGCCGTTTTCGTGGGTGCGCGGCACCAATCATTATTTGCCCGGCGACATCGCCGTTGAATGGGCGCACGCCGTACCGCCCGAATTTCACGCCCGCGCCAGCGCGCTGGCGCGGCGCTACGCCTATGTGCTGTACCAATCGCCGGTACGCCCCTCGACCGGATACGGCCAGGTCGGCTGGACTTTCCGGCCTCTCGACGGCGATCAGATGCGGCAAGCGGCGCAAATGCTGCTCGGCGAACACGACTTCAGTTCGTTTCGCGCGGCGGCCTGCCAGGCGCTATCGCCCGTCAAGCGCCTGACGCGGTTGGATATCACCCGCAAAGGCGCGTATTGGCGTTTCGATTTCGAGGCCAATGCCTTTTTGCACCACATGATCCGCAACCTCATGGGCTGCCTGGTGCAGATCGGCCAGGGCCTGCACCCGCCCGAATGGATCGGCGAGGTGCTGGCGGCGAAGAACCGCGACGCCGCAGCGCCCACCTTCATGGCCGACGGCCTGTACTTCCTCGGTCCGGTCTATGACCCGCATTGGGGTTTGCCCGAACGGACCGCAGCCTATGCTGGTCTGCCATGAATACCAGCCCCGCACACCCCTGGTCTGCTTGGCCATACCGCCGCACCCGCAGCAAGAGGTGCGGCGTGACCCGTGC
>JAIRRE010000198.1 GCA_031256125.1 Burkholderiaceae bacterium | reverse complement strand
GGCTGCACTACCCGCTGCTGCACGTCATAGCCCTTGTCGGCTATGACCGTCTGTGCTTGAATGTCCTTGAGTAGAACATCGGCGCCCTCCATATTCGAGGCTTGCCCTGGCGTGAGGTGAAAGCTCGTTGGGTTGGCCAGTGCATCCACCGTGGCATGAATCTTGGTGATTAAACCTCCTGCGCTGCGACCAAGGGCTTGTTCTGATCCCCCCCCTTTTGCACCAGCGCTGTGCTGATGCGCTCGGACTATGATCGAATCGATCATGACGTATTCGTTGTCCGCATCCTCGACCAAGGGGGCAAAGACACGCTGCCATACGCCACGACGGCCCCAGCTCATGTGGCGCAGGTGCACGACCCGAAAAGTCACCAAAGCACTCGGGCAGGTCGCGCCAAGGGATGCCGGCGCGATAACGATGGAGCACGGCATCGACAAACAGGCGGTTATTCTTGGCTGGAGCGCCCACGTGTCCGGCCCTACCGGGCAGAAGGTCTTGAATGCGCTCCCATTGAGCATCGGTCAGAACATAGCGGTGTGTCATGCTCTTAATAATGGAGCACTTGCCAGATTGGATGACAGGCTCTAGCCAAACTTTTTCTCAACCGCCCAAGGCAACGCTGCATAAATCCACCTCGCAAGGCGTTCATGTAAAACTGCATGAATCTTGCCAACTTCTGAGGTCGTTCACGTGAAAGCATCGCTTCGCCATTTCCGCATCTTTGTTGCCACTGCCGAAACGGGCCAAATATCGAAAGCGGCGCTTACGCTTTTCACTTCGCAGCCAGTAGTGACAGAAGCCATCAAGGCGCTTGAGGCGGAAATCGGCGTCAAGCTCTTTGAGCGCCATGCCAAGGGCGTATCACTGACTTCCGAAGGTGCGGTCTTTCTGCGACATGCGCGCCGCGCTCTGGACGCCGCGACCGAGGCCATGCAAGCGCCCCACCAGATCCGGCACGACATGACCGGCGTGCTCAAGCTGGCTTGCTCGTATACGGTGGTCAGCTATTTCCTGCCGCCGCTGTTGGCCCGTTTTCAACGCAAATACCCCGGCATACGTGTCGAACTGACAGAACTGACACACAGTCAAATCAAAGATAGCCTGCTCAATGGCGAGATTGAACTGGCCATGTGCCTGACATCGACGCTTGAACAGATCGACGCGATTGATACGCTCGTTCTGGCGCGATCCCGGCGGCGGCTGTGGCTGCCCGTAAACCATCCTTTGCTCTCCAAGAAGCGCATTCAACTGCAAGATGTCCAGCCAGAGCCATACATCCTGACAACTATCGACGACGCCGAACGGACGACACTGTGCTACTGGGAGGCGGCGGGCCTAAAGCCCAACGTCATATTTCGCACCTCGTCTATAGAAGCCGTCCGTAATTTGGTTGCGGTCGGCGCGGGCGTCACTATCCTTTCGGACATGGTGTACCGCTCCTGGACGCTGGAAAACGCCCGGCTGGAAGCCGCGACCCTCAGCGACCCGGTGCCCAGCATGGATATTGGGTTTGCCTGGAAACGCGATGTCAAGCTAGAACGTTATGCGCGCGTCTTCATCGACACTTGCTGGGCATCGAGCACAGAAGCAAGTTAGGGCGCGCAGCAGCGCGTGCAGGCGTATTGCCTGGAATTGATGTCATCGTCAAGGATGCGGCAGTTACGTCATCGTTGTGTCATGTTTCCTCTCCAGACTGTGCAAGCTCATTCGAGCTTGTGCTTTTCATAAGGAGAGAAAACCATGGTTAATACCAGGCTCTGTATGTTGCCGGTCGCGGCATTGGTTTCAGCGCTGTGCGCGTGCGGCGGAGGCTCGGACAACAACCCTGCCGCAAACAATTCATCTTCATCCGCCACGCCGCCCGTCTACGCGCCCGGCAATTTGTTGGTATCGCGGTCGGTTTACGACCCGAGCTTTACGGTGACGGGGCCGTTGCCCAACAATGGCAACCCGACGGGTAGCGGCACGGCGGCTGCGGCCATCAACGCCGTGTCGCCCGGCACGTTCCCGAATGTTTTCACCAATGATGCCAACGACGCCAACTTCGGCGTCACATCCGATATTTGGCTCGACCAGTGGACGCCCGGCGCGACCAACGCTTCGCAGAACACCAACCTAACGGCGATGGCCAAGCAAGCCGGTTTCGATATCTCGACCAGCTTCCCGTCGAAATCCGAGCTGGCGCTCAACGTTTCCCAGGACAGGAGTGCCATCACGTTTGTCGGCTACAACGCGCCGAGCGACCAGATCGACATTTCCAACTCGAACACGCCCGGCGTGATCGACCCGACCAACACCGATGTGGCAACGCCCGCCTATCGCACGGTAGCCCAGCTCAACCTGGCCAGCAACACGCTGTCGTTTACCCCGACTAATGCGTATGCGGGCAACAATGGCCGCGCCGCGGTGCTGGCGGGCGGGATGTATTACCTGGTCGGCAACGCCGGTAATTCCGGCAAAAACCCCAAGCCGACCACCGGACAGATCGACATGCTGACGATGAATACGGGCGTGCAAAGCATTGCGCCGGGCGCGTCGTGTCCGTTCTCGCAGGTCATCGGCCAGTTTATTTCAGGCAGCGGTTCTGGCAACTACACGGTTGCGCCGCCCGGTACGCCTTGCTCGCTGGCCAGCATGGGGACGATCTCTGGCGGCAGTGCAACCGACGACCAGTTCGGTTTCTCCATCGCGGCCCTGTCCACACCTTCGGTTCCAGTCGCCGCCGACAAAACCGGCAAGGACGACAATTTCCGCGGACTGTTCGTGGATCCAAATGGCACCATGTTTACCTCCAAGGGCAGTGGTAGCAACGGCGTGAACACGGTCTATCAGGTCGGCGCCACCGGCGCGCTGGCGAATGGCGGCAAGCTGCCACAAAACGCGCCGATCTCGGTGGCACCGGGCTTCCCGACCACACTGGCGGCCAACCTGCCGTCAAGCCTGTCGTCGCCCTGGACGCTTTCGACGGGCGTGGGCTATCCGTTCGGCATGTGGGTTCCAGCGGGCAATACGTCGCTGATGTTCGTTGGCGATGAAGGCGACTTGATTGACATCGCCGATGCGTCGATTGGCAGCGGCGGCCTCTGGGTTTACCAGCAAGCTGGCGGATCAGGCGGCGCGTGGACCCCGATTGCGCACATCACCCAAGGGCTGAACCTTGGCGTGGCCTATACCGTGACCGATACGGCGGGAACTTACGGTGCCAGGGGCGCGAGTTACACCACCACGCCAGACGGACTGCGCAACATCACGGGCCAAGTCAATAGCGATGGTTCGTACACGATCTATGCCGTGACCTCCACGATCGGCAACAGCCTGGGTACCGACTTCGATGAAGGCGCCGATTCCAACCAACTGGTCAAAATTACACTGACCGTCAAGGATTCGGCGGTCACGACCAGTGGTTTCACCGTGATGCAGACTGCGCCGTATGGTCAGGTGCTGCGTGGCGTGGCGCTCGTGCCATAGGCGATAGACCTGACGAATCAGACCCTTGCCCACCCGCCATGGCGCAAAGGAACGTGAAACAGGGCGCCTTCGCCCCAAACGCTACAGCCCCAGCCGCTTCACATCCCCGCGTCCGGCGCGGATGAGTTGCGGCACGCCGCCGGTCAGGTCGATGACGGTGGAAGGTTCGCTCGGACACGGGCCGGCGTCGATCACGGCGGCGATCTGGTGTTCCAGCCGGACACGGATTTCGCCGGGGTCGGAGAGCGGTTCTTCGCCCTCCCCCGCGCTGCCAGGCAGGATCAACGTGCTGGCCAGCAGCGGCGCGCCGTGTTCGGCCAGCAGCGCGCGCAACGCCGGGTGGTCGGGCACGCGCAGGCCGATGGTCTTGCGGCTGGGGTGACTGACGCGCCGGGGCACTTCCTTGCTGGCTTGCAGTCTGAAGGTATAAGGACCGGGCGTGACGGAGTTGAGCAGCCGGAATTGCGCGTTGTCCACCTTGGCGTAACTGGCCAGTTCCGACAAGTCGCGGCACAGCAGCGACAACAGGCGCTGGTCGTCAAGCTGCCGGATGCGCCGGATGTTGGACGCGGCATCCTTGTCGTCGAGGTGGCAGGCCAGCGCGTAGCCCGAGTCGGTGGGTA
>JAIRRE010000189.1 GCA_031256125.1 Burkholderiaceae bacterium | reverse complement strand
GCGCTGGGGCCAGCGTCCGACCCGCGCGCCCCATCACACCGCCAGCGCCGTTGCGCTGGTGGGCGGCGGTTCGCCACCCCGACCAGGCGAAATCTCTCTGGCGCATCAAGGCGTGCTGTTCCTTGACGAATTACCCGAATTTCCCCGCGCCGCGCTGGAAGCCTTGCGCGAACCGCTGGAAACGGGCCGCATCACCATCTCGCGCGCCGCGCAGCGGGCCGACTTCCCGGCGTGCTTTCAGCTACTGGCGGCGATGAATCCGTGCCCGTGCGGCTACCTGGGCGCGGCATCATCGGGCACGGCTGGCCGCGCTTGCCGTTGCACGCCCGAACAAGTCGCGCGCTATCAGGGGCGGCTCTCCGGCCCGCTGCTGGACCGCATCGACCTGCACGTGGAAGTCCTCCCCATTCCCTCCGACGAGCTGCTGCACGCTCCGCCCGGCGAAGGCACTGCCGCTATTCGCGCGCGCGTTGTAACCGCGCGCCAGCGCGCCCTGACCCGGCAAGGCGCGCCCAATCAGGCGCTACACGGTCAACAACTGGACGCGCACGCGCATCTGGACAGCACGGCGGCCGCTTTTCTGCAAACCGCCGCCGCGCGGCTGGGGTGGAGCAGCCGCGCTACGCACCGCGCGCTCAAAGTCGCCCGCACCATCGCCGATCTGGCGGACAGCCCCGCCATCGCCGCGATCCACATTGCCGAAGCGGTGCAATACCGGCGGGCGCTGCGGACGGGCAATTGACACCCATTACTTGGCGTAGCGATATACCCCTTGCCCGGTCTTGCGCCCCAGTTGGCCCGCGGCCACGTATTCCTTGAGCAACGGGCAGGGGCGGTATTTGCTGTCGCCGAACTGGGTGAGGAGCACCTCCATGACCGCCAGACACACGTCCAGCCCGATCATGTCCGCCAGCGCCAGCGGGCCGATGGGGTGATTGCAGCCCAGCCGCATTCCGGTGTCGATGTCCTCAGGCGTGGCCAGCCCTTCCTTGAGCACGTAGAACGCCTCGTTAATCATCGGCACCAGCAGCCGGTTGACGGCAAAGCCCGGCGAGTTCTTGATGCTGATCGGCGTCTTGCCCAGCCGCGCCGCCAGCGCCATGACAGCATCGTGTGTGGCATCGCTGGTTTGCAGACCGCTGATGACCTCCACCAGTGCCATCATCGGCACCGGGTTGAAAAAGTGCATCCCGACAAAGCGGTCGGCTCGGCCTGTTACCGTCCCTAGCTCGGTAATCGAAATCGATGACGTGTTGGTGGCGATCAACGCCTCAGGCGCGAGCAGGCCGCCCAGTTGCTTGAGAATTGCACGCTTGATTTCCGGGTTCTCCGTCGCCGCCTCGATCACCAATTGCGCGTTCTTGAGGTCGTCATAGCGCGTGCTGTCCTTGATGCGCGCCAGCGCGGCGGCTTTGTCGGCCTCGGTCAATTTGTCCTTGGCCACCAGGCGCTCCAGGCTTTTGCCGATAGTCGCCAGCCCCTTGTCCACGGCGGCCTGCGCCACATCAACCATGACTACCGAAATGCCAGTGACGGCGAACGCCTGCGCGATGCCGTTGCCCATGGTGCCCGCGCCCACGATGCCTACGGTTTGAATTTCCATTGCAATGTGCTCCTGCTGGTAGGAAAAATTGAATTTGTAATCGTAATGCGGTCTCGGCCTCGCCCCGCGCCCTGTGCAACGCCCTAAAATTAAAAGTCTGTTTTCCATGTTGCCCGTCGCCGCGCTCGCCCAATACCTGTTACCCAAAACCGCGCTCACGCGGTTTGCCGGACGCTTGGCGCGTGCGCGCGGCGGCGCGGCCACCACAGCGGTTATCCGGCGCTTTATCGCCCGCTACGGCGTGGACATGGCCGAGGCCGCCGACCCGGACCCGGCGCATTACGCCACTTTCAACGACTTCTTCACCCGCCCTTTGCGCGCGGGCGCACGGCCTCTGGCGCGGGCCGACTATCTGTGCCCGGTCGATGGCGCCATCAGCCAGTTAGGCGACATCACGGCGGGGCAGATATTCCAGGCCAAAGGCCACGCCTACAGCGTGCAAACCCTGCTCGCGGGCGACGCGCCACTGGCCGCGCCCTTCGCCGATGGCCAATTCGCCACCCTCTACCTCAGCCCGCGCGACTACCACCGCATCCACATGCCCTGTGCCGGGCGCTTGACGCAAATGATCCACGTCCCCGGCGCGCTGTTTTCCGTCAACCCAGCCACCGCGCGCGCCATCCCCGGTCTGTTCGCGCGCAACGAGCGCGTTATCTGCCTGTTCGACACCGCCTGCGGCCCGCTGGCGCTGGTGTTGGTGGGCGCGACCATCGTCGGCAGCATGGCCACTATCTGGCATGGCGTGGTCAACCCACCCAGGCCGGGGCGCGTGCGGCGCTGGAGTTATGACGGGCAAGCTATCGAACTGGCACAAGGCGCGGAACTGGGGCGCTTTCTGCTCGGTTCCACTGTCATCGTCCTGTGGCCTCCCGGCACGCTGCGCTTCGACGCGGACCGCTTGCCTGGCAGTCCGGTTCGCATGGGGCAAATCATGGGCATGGGGCGTGCCCTAAGTGCATCTTAAAATTTACCCATGTTGTTGTTTGACGCACTTGAGGCACAGATCCCGGCAACCCGCTCTCCAACCCGGCTGATAGCCGCGCTGGCTACCACACTGGCTGCGCTGGCCTTTGCCGCTCCTGCCGCTGCCCAATTTCCCGCCCCGCAAGACTTCACATTGGCTATCGCCAACGGTTCGCGCGCCGGCGTGCAAAAAATCGAACTCGACGCCGGTTGGACACAAACACAGCCTCTGTGGCAAGGCCAAGTCTGGCGCGTGCGGCTGCGGCACGAAATCGCCCTAGGCGCATGGTACGTACCTCAAGAACGCACCATTACCGAATTCGGTTATTCCCCTGTGCTCCGGCTCGAAAAACCCGGAGCGAGCGAGCGCACTTTCTTCGTTGAAGGCTCCATCGGCGTGCGGCTGCTGTCACATACCCGGCTGGCCCCGCGTACCCCGCTGTCCACAGGTTTCCAATTTGCCGACATGCTCGGCACGGGCGTTCAGTTCGGCCAAGGATCGGGCGCGCAAACCGTCGGATTGCGCTTTCAGCACCAATCCAACGCCGATATCAAACACCCCAATCCGGGCATCAATTTTGTGATGATGTATTACCGCTATGACCTCTAGGAATTAAAACACCAGAATATAGATACCAACGCACATGGCTGTGCTGACCCAGGCGCCCCTTCTCCGCCCGCCCGCGCGGGTCGGTAAACGTACCCGGTGCAATCAGATTCCAGACCGTCGGTTGCCGGGTGTCTTTTCAAACCGTCCTGACCATTCCAGGGCCGTTTGAAAAGATGATTTTCGACAACTTGGGAGTATGTAAATGAATGCGATTGTGAAAAGCCTGGACGCGCAGGCACCGGCTTTTGTGAAGAACAGCAAGCTGATCGCGTGGGTCGCCGAAATGGCGGCACTGTGCAAACCCGACCGCATCCACTGGTGCGACGGCAGCCAGGAGGAGTACGAGCGCTTGTGCCGGCAACTGGTGGAGGCCGGCGTTTTCAAGCGCCTTGATCCCGCCAAGCGCCCCAACTCTTTTCTCGCCCGCTCCGATCCCAGTGATGTCGCGCGGGTCGAGGACCGCACCTTCATCTGTTCGCAGAAAAAAGAAGACGCCGGCCCGACCAACAACTGGATGGCGCCCGCCGAGATGCGCACCACGCTCGCGCCCCTGTTCGACGGCTGCATGAAGGGCCGCACGATGTACGTCGTGCCTTTCAGCATGGGGCCGCTGGGTTCGCCGATTGCGCACATCGGCGTGGAGCTTTCCGACAGCGCCTACGTCGCGGTGAACATGCGCATCATGACCCGCATGGGCAAGGCGGTTTACGACGTGCTGGGCGCCGACGGCGAATTCGTGCCCTGCGTGCATACCGTGGGCGCGCCGCTGCAACCGGGTCAGAAGGATGCCGCCTGGCCCTGCAACAAGACCAAATACATCGTCCATTACCCCGAAACGCGCGAAAT
>JAIRRE010000167.1 GCA_031256125.1 Burkholderiaceae bacterium | reverse complement strand
CAGCCGCCGGGGACTGACGCCACCCGCGTCCACCAGCGCCTGCACTTCAACCAGCAGCGGGCGCGTGCCTTCCAGCGTGACCAGCACGCAACTGCCGGGTACCGGCTGCGCGTGCGGCGTGAGGAAGATCGCGCTGGGGTTGCTCACGCCTTTGAGGCCGCGCTCGGTCATGGCGAACACGCCGATCTCGCCCGCCGCGCCGAAGCGGTTCTTGATGGCGCGAATGAGCCGGAAGCTCGAATGCGTGTCGCCCTCGAAATACAGCACCGTGTCCACCATGTGCTCCAGCACGCGCGGGCCGGCCAGTTGCCCATCCTTGGTGACATGGCCAACCAGCACCACCGCGCCGCCGCTGGTCTTGGCCCAGCGCGTCAGGTGCGCGGCGCACTCGCGTACTTGCGCCACGCTGCCGGGCGCGCTGGTGAGCTGGTCGGAATACAGCGTCTGGATCGAGTCGATGACCGCCACCGCCGGTTGCCGCGCAGTCAGCGTGGCGAGGATTTTTTCAAGCTGAATTTCCGCCAGCACCGCCACCCGCGAGCCGGTCAGCCCCAGCCGCCGCGCGCGCAGCGCCACTTGCGCGCCGCTTTCCTCGCCAGTCACGTACAGCGTCGCCAGCGCGCCTGTCGAGTTGGACGCGGACGCCGCGTTGCGTTCCAGCGCATCGAGCGCCTGCAATAGCAGCGTCGATTTGCCGATGCCGGGGTCACCGCCGATCAGCACCACGCCGCCCGCCACGATGCCGCCGCCCAGCACGCGGTCCAGTTCCGCCTGACCAGTGGGCGCACGGGCGATTTCTTCGGCCTCGATCTCGGCCAGCGGACGCACCTCGCCCGCAGGCGCCAACGCCGCGAACGCGCCGCTCAGCCGGTTCTTGCTCGCCGCGCTCGCAGCAGGCTCGGCCACGCTTTCGACCAGCGTGTTCCACGCCTCGCAAGCCGGGCAGCGGCCCAGCCAGCGTGGGCTGGTCGCGCCGCAGGATTGGCAGACGTAGAGAGTTTTTTCCTTGGGCATCTTATTAAGAGAATAGCATCGGCGGCATGCTGTTTGTCAAGATGCTTGTGCCTGCTCCCAGATTGCATCAGCCTCTTCAATAGCTTGCTTCACATCCGAATCAGTTAAGTTAGTGTAGCGATGTAATGTTCGGGCTGCTTGGCATAGAATATGAACGGATATTCTTAAAGTACTAGCAATGGATTCTTTCGGCTCATCTTCATGATAGCGCAAATAAAGAAAGCCTGGATCAGCATGACGAGCTAATAATGTTGTGAGCCGGCTATGAGAATACGAGGAAAGCTCACGGTATCCTATGTATTCAAAAGCAATTTCTGCTTTCTTGAAACGTTCAATCATCTTCACATCTCTATAACCTTGCCTTTCTAATTCAGTACGTGTTTTCTTTGTAGATGGAGCCTCGTCTTTCAAAAAATTTTGTGCAACATCGCTCTCACGTATTTCTGGAACATTATTAATTTCAGTGAATAAAATATCGTTGGCACGAACATCGTCATACTTCATTTGCTCGACATATTTCGGATCATGTACAACATTCAGTAAATCAACCAATTCTTCCAGCATCGACCGTACTATAATGGGTGCGTGAGATGAAAATTTTCCATTAATCAGATGTAGAACAGCCGCAAACTGCTCTGCAATCGTTAGATATAACATTGCTGCAACGCGATGTTCTCCACTATCATGTACGGATAGTGGCAGCAAATCATCTAGCCGAGACTTGATCTTGTCTGCGGCACAAAGCATTGCTGGTATATTGGTTGACATAGTTTTTTCTCATTTTGAATGAGTTGCATAAATCGTATGCACATGATTTTGTAGCCTGTCACGCATACACCAGAACAGGGGCGAAACATAAGCATACAGCATCGTATGACCGCGCTAGACGTTAAATTTTGAACCCTTTTCATGCGGGCAGTAGCGTATGCCTACGCAGGGTAACATCTCCCGCTCCGTATATACCCAAGGAGAACCGCTTATGTTCCACAGCATTTGCATCGTCGGCGCGGGTGCCATCGGCGGTTGGATCGGCGCGCGGCTGGCCGCCATTGGCTGCGCGGTAAGTTGCCTGGCGCGCGACGCGACGCTGGCGGCGCTGCAGGCGCAAGGCTTGCGGCTGCGCGAGACCGTCGAGGGTCAAACGTGCGAATCGGTCTGGCCCGTCATCGCCAGCGACGACCCGGCGCGGCTCGCCGCATCAGCAGGTACGCCGGACTTGTTGGTGATCGCGCTCAAAGCGCCCGCGCTGCCGCAAGTCGCGCCGCGCCTGGCACCGCTGCTGGGGCCGCAAACGACCGTGCTTACCGCCATGAACGGCGTGCCGTGGTGGTTTCTGCACGGCATGAAAGGGGCACTGGTGGGGCGGACCTTGGATGCGGTCGATCCCGGCGGCGTGATCGGGCGCACGATAGCTGCTGATCGTGTCATTGGCGGCGTGGTGCATGCGAGCTGCTCGGTCGATGCGCCTGGCGTGGTGCGTCACCGCGCGGGCAACGGGCTGATCGTGGGCGAACCGTCGGGCGCACAAACGCCGCGCCTTGTGGCGCTGGCCGACCTGCTGCAACGCACCGGGTTCGACACCACCGTGTCGCGCCAAATCCAGGCTGACATCTGGTACAAGCTGTGGGGCAACATGACGGTGAACCCGGCCTGCATCCTCA
>JAIRRE010000160.1 GCA_031256125.1 Burkholderiaceae bacterium | reverse complement strand
AAACCTTGGGCTTTGGCTACGACGGAGCCGGACGCTTGAGACAGCAGGCGCACTACGACACGCGCGAATACATGCAAGCGCTCGAGGGCCAAGCCACGCCCCACACCACGCGGCGCTGGAAGATAGACCCGGCGGGCAACCGCTTGCCGGGCAAAGTGATTACGGAGCAGCAACAGCAACAAAACTCTGGGTCGAGCAGGTACGCCAACGCTGGCAAGACCCGCAATTCAACCTGTTGGGTGAAGGCGGCGCGGCACAACAACAGCAAGGGCCGATAACCCACTGGCCGGACAACCGCATAGCTTTCGATGAAAACAGCGCATGGCGTTACAGCGACCAAGGCAACCGGGTCGAGCAAATGAGCCAAAACCCGCAGCACTACGAACGCCAGCGGCTGTACTTTGACGGGGCCAATCAACTGACCGCCCTGCAAGTCGATGGCGCCGATGGCCATAACCCGATAGTGATGCAGAATGCCGCGCGCTACATCTACGACGCGCTGGGTCGCCGGTTGAAGAAAACAGTCAGGGACAGCACCGGCAAAGACCACATTACCTACTTTGGTTGGGACGGCGACCGGCAGGTGCATACCGAAACGATGAAAGAAGACGGCACGCGCGAGATCGTGCACATCATTTACGAACCGGGCACTTTTACGCCGATGGTGCGCTTGAGCACGGCCGTTGGTGCAAACGCTTGGCAACCCAAGCCGCACTTTATTGTGCAAGCGGCGTTGGCGGGGTTGACACAGCGGCAAAAAAACAACGATGAGATATGGGCCGATTTACAGAGTTTGCAAAACGCGCTGGAGCGCATGGCCGATGAAAAAAGCGATCAACTGAATAAAAACTTTAGGCGCGCATTGCGGCAAGACCCGCCCACGAACCGGCTGGTAGGCTTGGGGCCGCGTCTGGACAACATGATGACGATAGAAGACATGCGCCGGGGATTGCAAGAGCAGGAAGCGCAAGAGATCAAAACGCCCATCGTGGTGCATTACTTCCATACCGACCATTTGGGCACGCCGCTGGCGTTGACCGATCAACAGGGGAAGATCACATGGGCGACAAGGCTCGATCCTTGGGGGAATATTGAGGATGAATATAACCCGCATGGGATGGAACAGAATATTAGGTTGCCGGGGCAGTATTATGATAGGGAGACGGGGTTGTATTACAACCGGCATCGGTATTATGATCCGAAGATAGGGGGGTATATAAATCAGGATCCGATTGGATTAGCTGGAGGGGTAAATTTTTATGTTTACGTTAAAAATAAACCGAATAGACAGATTGATCCAAGAGGTTTACAGGAGGTGGTAGAATCGGAAAATACTGTAAGAAATGAAGATGTTGCTGGAATAATGGATGCGGAGTCTGATGCTATAGACCCATCACAGTCTGTAAAGGATTTTCAAGCGCAATTGCAAAATTTGAGTACTTATGTACAACATCCTATAGATTCAATAATGGGTCAGTCACCTCCAGGATCGGATGCTGTTTATCAAGAACCTGATTTGACTGGTGTGGATATATATAAGAATAACGGCTTTACCTGCCCTAAAGATTCTCAAATTGATCTTAACAAGTTGCTCAACGCAATGAAACCAGGCAATACTCCATCGAAATTTGTTGTTCCGCCACCTGGTCCGGTGCTTAAAGGCATGAATCAATAGCGGGCATACGTTATGAATGCAATGGAACCCAAAAGACTCATACGCCGGGTACTGGGCTGGATAGGATGGACTGTCCTAATTCTGCTGATTCTGTGGGTCGGGCTGCTTGCTATGGTTGCCTACTATCAGCCAAATAGTTTCACCGCAGAGCAGCAAACGGCGCTGAGATTGATGAATAGCGATTATTATTGGCGTCCGGCGAACGGTGTCAACGCTTTTCCATTGCTGTGGTATATGGGTTACGACGTGCCCAACAATTGGCTTGACAAACAGATGGCCGTTGATGTGGGAAAGGTCAAGAGACAACTCTCCGAAGATATGGTCTCCATTAACAACAAGCCGGATGCGGTGCCGTTGCCCGAATTATCAAAAGAGGAAATGGCTGTGCTGTGCGATACCAGCGGTAAGGGGTGTCTGGCCAAGGTAACTGCGCATCCTGACGCTGTGCGCACAGTGTTGGCGGCTCATCCGGCACTGCTTGCACGTGCTCAAATCTTCGAGCATACCGATTTTTATTGGGACGAATTCCCAGCGTATTACCGCCATAGCAACAAACAATCAAAACAATTATCTAAAGAATTTATTATAAATATTAACCGTGCACAGGATCTCTGGCTGAGTTCGTTCGCACTTCAATACGTCAATGGCGATCATGGCGGCGCTTTAGCGGCGACGTGCCGACATATCTTAGCCTGGCGGCACATGGCATATGGTTCTAATTCGTTGTTTGGCAGTACGGCGCTGGTAAGTACTGGAATGGATCTTGCTATTGGACTTTATGCAGAAATGCTGACTGATTTGCCGTCAGACGAGACCGTTCCTGATGATTGTACGGTAGCGTTACAGCCGGTCGTAGCGGCCGATGTTGATCGTTGCGCTGCGTTAGCCGGCGATTTCGCTTTGACAAAATCAATGATTCATAATAGCCGCGCAGCGGGGAACAACAGTACGACAGCATCGCGGACGAATATGATTGATTTAAGTCAAGCTGAAGTTTGGGTAGCACAGATTCTCGCTGCTTCTTGCGGCGACCATGCTGTTATGCGGTTGTTGGCCGATGAGCACCCATATCGACCATCCGTGCGCTCCTTTTTTGGTTTTCCTTGGACGAAGGGAATGGCATGTGTTTTCAATATACGTGGATGCAAGCTCATTGCCGTAGCAATTCCATATTATGATGGCTATGATTCACTGGTATTGGATAATGCAGCACACCTGCGTTTGGCTGCGACCTTATTATGGCTGCGCGAGCATCCTGGTGGTTCTGTTTCCGAACGTTTTGAGCACAGGCCAGCAGAGTTACGCAGCCCGCATCATAAAAGTGGGTTTGACGCAAAAAATAACATGCTTTATGTCGAGAATTTCGATCAAGAACCCGCTGGGGAAAACAAACAGTTTAGTTTGCCGGTAGCTGCCGCGTCACAGTGAAAATTCAAGCGCGCTAAGCTGGGATAAAACGAAATGAAATCCCGGCTTCAAGCGCCACCAAAGATTCTCTTATGTCCGAAAGCAGATGTGGAACAAAATTGCTGGAATTACGCTGCGCTTCATTCCAGCCTACGGCACTCCCTCTCATCTGGCAACGGCAGTATTCGAGCTACGTCAACCCGATGCACGGGGCGGCCTGCGGCGTGTTGGGCCACGGCTGGCATCTGCTCGATGAAGTTGAACTGCGGCTGCGCGAAGACACGATCATGATTTGGGACGCCGCCGGGCGCGTCATAGCCTTTGAGGAAACACTTCAGCCCGGAGAAGACCAATACAGCCGCAGCGAAGACATCTTTGTATTGCGCGGGGGCCAGAATGGCGAAGGCCGCCTGCCCAATTGGGCGCATCAGGAACGGTTTGAGCACGCGCCGCGGGAACTGGCCGGCGATGAAAACTGCATCTTGGCCGCCAGCGGCGGCGCCGACGTATTCTGGGTCTTCACGCCCGCGCCGGACATTCCCCCGGCCCAGGTAGCGGCGCAGGCCGCCGATAAAGTCAAACAGGCCCGCAAAGCCAAGGTCAAGGCCGAGGCCACAGGTGATAGAGCACAAGCTAAAAAAGCCGCAGCAGCAGTCCAGGAAGCCAAGGAGGCCCAGCCCGGCCAGCGCTGGCGGCTCACCGCGCAGATAGACCGCTTCGGGCGCAGCCAGCGCTACGAATACAGCGATGGCAAAACCGCGCAGCCCACCGCACCCGACCAGCGCCGCGCGCGCAAAGACGCCACGCCGCCCGCCGGAATGCTGACGAGCATCACCGACGGCGTAGGGCGGAGCTACCGGCTGCAACACCAGCGCATCCACGCGGGCCATGAGGCGCTATTCCCTTGGGGAGCCGATAGCGGCTGGCGGCTGGCTGCCGTGCAACTCGAACACGACCCGCTGCACCCCTTGCACGAACCGATAACGTTGGTGCGCTACGGCTACAACCCGCAAGGGCAACTGAGCACCGTACATGACCGCGCCGGAGCGTTGGTGCGCGAATTCGAATGGAGCCGCAACCGCATCAGCGCACACCGTTACCGGGGCGGCCCCTGGCACCGCTACCGCTATGAAGGCGTCGAACCCAACGTCAAAGTGGTGGCGCACACCAACGAACAAGGGCTGGACTACACCTTCGAGTATCAAAGCCATGATCCCACGCCCGAAGGCAAGCCGCGCCACAGCACAGTAGTCACCGACAGCCTGGGGCGGGTAGAAACCTACCGCTTCGAGGGCGACAAAGGACTGGAGCGCCTGGTCGAACACGTCAGGGCCGACGGTTCGATCATGCGCTACCGCCACGACAGCTTTGGGCGGCGCTACGCCAGCATAGACCCGCTGGAGCGCATCCTGTACCTGCAACTGGACGGCAACGGCAACCTCAGGGGCACGCAGCAAACGCCCGGCGACGCGCAGCACCCGGCGGGGTTTCTGACGCGCAACCGGCACGACAAAACCGGGCGCATCATCGAAAGCACCGATCCCGCCGGAGCCATCACCCGTTACCAGTACGACGCATACAAACGCCTGAGCGAAATCGAATACCCCGACGGCAGCAAAGAACACTACAGCTACCCCGACCCCAAAGAGCATCCCCTGATTTGCGACAGCCCGATCCAGATCGAAGACGCCAGAGGCGGGGTCAAACGCATCGCCTACAACAGCGCCGGGCAAATGACCCGCTACACCGATTGCTCCGGCCAAAGCACCGGATGGGACTACGACCGCTGGGGCGAAGTCATCACGGTAACCGACGCGCAAGGCCACCGCACACGGCACGAACGCGATAACGCCGGGCGCATCACGGCCACGCATTTACCCAACGGGCAAACCCAGCGCTACCAATACGATAGCAAGGGCAACCTTACGCGCATCCAGCCCGACGAGGACAGCCCCGAAAGCGCCTTGGAGATTACCCGCGACCTATGGGGCCGCCCGACGCGCATCGAACAAGGAGGCTTGGCCGTCCAATCCGAATACGACAAAGCCGGGCGCTTGACCATCCTCACGAATGAAAACGGCAGCAAGAGCAAATTCGTGTGGGATGCGATGGATCAACTCACGCAAGAAACCGGCTTTGACGAGCGCGTGCAGCGTTACCGGCGCGATGCGGCAGGGCAACTCATCGCCAGCGCAGACGGCGCGGGGCAAGAAGGCGATCCCGTCACCGAATATCGCCACGACACGCTGGGGCGCTTGATCGAGCGCTTGCTTACGGTAACCGGCAGCAGCGCAGCGCAAAGCCAGCGCTATGAATGGGATGAAGTCAAGCGCCTGAAAGCGGCCAGCGTGTATCTGCTGGGGCAGGCCAATGGACAACTCGAAGAACGCCTGCAAAGCCGCGTCGAACTGGAACGCGACAGCCTGGGCCGCATCACCGCCGAAGTGCAATGCCTGTACCAGGAACCGTTCAAACCCGGTCAGCCGCCAGCCATCGAATACCAGCACCGCATCGAACACAAGCTAGACCCGCTGGGCAACCGGATGAGCAGCGGCTTGCAAGGCATAGGCGGCATCGACTGGCTGCGTTACGGATCGGGAATTTATCGATTTCATTTTGTTCGGTTATTTACGAGTTGGCGTATTAGGCGCGCAATCACACGTAGCCGTGCCTGTCCATCAAGCCCGGTGCGCAGATACTTATCTCCACGACTGCAAGTGCCACGGTACAACCCCCCTCGTTTGCGGTGCCCAACGCGCTTCACGGTCAGGACAGCCCAGGTTGTCAGCGTGTCCATAAAATAAGTACACAAAAAACGGCGCATTACACTCGCTCAAGTTTGCCGACTGGGTTGGCGCTGTGTACGGCAAAGGCGTTCTTGACCGGATCGATTCGGACTGATTCTTCACCAGCGGCATTGCACTTCGGATGGGAGAGCGCTCCATGATTTCTGCATGGTTTTCGCGTCATGCGTCGCGCTTGCGGGCGGCGGGCAAGGCGGCTTTGTGGCACCTGTGTATCAGCGTGGTCATCGCGCTTGTCGTGGGCGCCGTGGTATTTGGCTTGTGGTATCCGTATCCCTACCGCAGCCTATCGGGCGGGCTGCATCTGTTCGTTACGCTGGTGTCGGCGGACGTGGTGTGTGGACCGCTGCTGATGTTCATCCTGTTCAACCCGGCCAAATCGTGGCGCTCGATGGTGGCCGATTTTTCGCTCATTGGGTTGATTCAATTGGGCGCGCTGGTCTATGGCGTAACCGTGGTGGCGCAGGCCCGGCCTGTGGTAACGGCGTTTGAGGTCGATCGCCTGGTGGCGGTCAGCGCAGAGGAAATCGATCCAGCTCAATTGCACGAAGCGCCTGCGGAACTCCAGCGCGAATCCTGGAACGGGCCACGGTTAATCGGCACACGCAATGCCAAGCCCGGCGAAATACTGAAAAGTGTGAGTGAATCGCTCCAAGGTGTCGAACCCAGCGCCCGGCCCGGCTGGTGGCAGTCGTATGAAAAAAGCGTTCCCGACATCAAAAAACGGATGCAAAAAGCAACCGACCTGCGCGCCCGGCTTACACCTGATCGACAAAACGCGCTCGATCAAGCGGCGCAACAAACCGGGCAACCTCTCGCTGACCTGTATTACCTGCCTCTGACCAGCGCCAAACAGCTCGACAGTTGGATCGCGCTGCTCAACGCCCAAGGCCATGTCGTTGGCTATGCACCGGAAGACGGTTTTCCGCCGGATAACGGGTGGAAACCCGCGGAGCATAAATAGTTCGCCTGGAACCATTCGCTTTTCAAGCGTGAGCGGTTTCCCTCACTTTGAGTTCACACATTGAACAAAAAGTTCATCACATCGCCATCCTTGACCACATAGTCTTTGCCCTCGGCGCGCATCATGCCGGCTTCTTTGGCGCCGTGTTCGCCGCCGTGGGCGATGAAGTCGTCGAAAGCGATGGTCTGGGCGCGAATAAAGCCGCGCTCGAAATCGCCGTGAATGACGCCGGCGGCCTGCGGGGCGGTGTCGCCCGTGTGGATGGTCCAGGCGCGCACTTCCTTGACGCCGGCGGTGAAGTAGGTTTGCAGGCCCAACAGCTTGAAAGCCGCGCGAATCAGGCGGTTCAGGCCCGGCTCCGTCTGACCCATTTCTTCGAGGAACAGCCCCTTGTCCGCATCGGCCATGTCGGCCATGTCCGCCTCCAGCTTGGCGCAAATGGCGACCACGGGCGCGTTGTGCCGGGCGGCGTAATCGGTCAAACGATCGAGCAGCGGGTTGTTGGTAAAACCGTCCTCGCTGACGTTGCCGACGAACATGGCCGGCTTGGCGGTAATCAGGCACAGCGGTTTGAGCAGCGCGCGCTCCTCTTTCGATAGCGAAAGCGTGCGTACCGGCAGGCCCTGATTCAATGCCTCCTGCACCGGCGCGAGCAGCTTGAGCATCGCTGCGGCTTCTTTGTCGTTGCCGGATTTGGCGGCCTTGGCGTAGCGCGCCAGCGCCTTTTCAACCGTGGCCATGTCGGCCAGCGCCAGTTCGGTCTGGATGACTTCGATGTCGGCGATGGGATCGACTTTGCCCGCCACGTGCACCACGTTCGGGTCTTCAAAGCAGCGCACCACGTTTACGATGGCGTCGGTCTCGCGGATGTGCGCCAGGAACTGGTTGCCCAGCCCTTCGCCCTTACTCGCGCCGGCCACTAGGCCCGCGATGTCCACGAATTCGACTATGGCCGGAACGATGCGCTCGGGTTTGACGATGGCGGCCAGTTGGGCCAGGCGCGGATCGGGCACCTCGACCACGCCGGTGTTGGGTTCGATGGTGCAAAAAGGATAATTCTCCGCCGCGATGCCCGCTTTGGTCAGCGCGTTGAAAAGAGTGGACTTGCCGACGTTGGGCAAGCCCACGATGCCGCATTGCAGGCTCATGAGAAAACTTTCTTTCGGTGGAAAACGACGTGCACGATTCTAGATAAAGATAGGTATAGCCCACTAGCTGTAATCACTTGTAACTATGCCGAATAGTCCTTTCGGCGCACGGCACTGATTCCTCTGGCGGATAGCCAACCCAGAGCCGGTTGCGGACAATTTGCACCCTATACATAAATGGAGGATTGAGTTTATGACTGTCACCCCGGTTCAGTCCGCATCGGCTTCTTCAGCGCCAGTGCCGCCCAAGGCATGGAGTGTGCTGTTTGCCAGCACTTGGGCCTTTACGGTCTGTTTCATGGTCTGGATGATGTTCGCTGCCGTCGGCATTCCGCTGCGCAAGGAATTGGGCCTGAATCAGTCCGAATTTGGGCTGTTGGCGGCCATGCCGGTGCTCTCCGGTTCGCTGATCCGCGTGCCGCTGGGTATCTGGACCGACAAATACGGCGGGCGCATCGTCATGACCATCCTGCTGATCATTTCGGTGCCCACGACCTACTGCATCGCGTATGCCACGCAGTACTGGCAGTTTCTGGTGATCGGCCTGCTCATGGGGCTGGCCGGTGGGTCGTTCTCGGTGGGCACGCCCTATGTGGCGCGCTGGTTCCCGCAGCGACTGAAAGGCACCGCCATGGGCGTGTTCGGCGCGGGCAATACGGGCGCGGCGATCAACAAGTTTCTGGCCCCGGCGCTCATCGTGGCTTTCGGCTGGAAGATGGTACCCCACGTCTATGCGGCGATTATGCTGGGCACGGTCATCGTATTTTGGTTGTTTAGCGCCAGCAAACCGGAGCACCTGGTGCCCAGCACTACGCGCTGGACCGATCAGATACGCGTGATGGGCGACCCCACGGTACTCAAGTATTGCCTGTACTACTTCTTCGTGTTCGGCGGCTACGTGGGCCTGAGCCTGTGGCTGTTGCAGTATTACCAGGGCGAATACAGCCTGGACATGCGCGTGGCGGGGTTGCTGACAGCCTGCTTTGCGCTGCCCGGCGGCGTGGTACGCGCGATTGGCGGCTACGTGTCGGACAAGTTCGGTGCGCACCGCGTGACTTTCTGGGTGCTGTTGATTAGTGGCTTGTGTCTGCTCGTCCTGAGCTATCCGGGTCCCAAGACCCTGGGCAGCGGCGGGCTGGGCGTTGTCGGGTTCACCACGATGCTGTTTCTGCTGGGTGTGGTGGTGGCCATCGGCAAGGCCAGCGTGTTCAAGTACGTCGGTGACGGGTACACGACCAATGTGGGCGCCGTCAGCGGCGCGGTGGGGCTGGCCGGCGGCATGGGTGGTTTTCTGTTTCCAATCATGTTCGGCTATCTGCAAGACCTGACCCACGTGCGCTCGACGGCTTTCATGCTGTTGTTCGTCGTGGTGTGCCTCTCGCTAATCTGGATGTACTTCACCGAGATACGCGCCCCCCATGTGATAACCCCCGGTAGGCCCGCCTCCCGGACAGCCTGAAAGTTTCAACCGAAACAAACGCGACAAGGAGATCGTTATGAGTGCAGCTACCAACCCCAAACCCGCGTCCCAGCCGCAAGGCAGAACGCTAACGGTGTGGGAGCCTGAAGACCACTCGTTCTGGCAGAGCGAGGGTCGGGCCATCGCCCAGCGCAACTTGTGGATCTCCATTCCGGCGCTGCTGCTGGCCTTCGTCATCTGGCAGGTCTGGTCCATTGCGGTGCCGAACCTGAAAGCGGTCGGTTTCCACTTTTCAATGAGCCAGATGTTCTGGCTGGTGGGGCTGGCCGGCCTTTCGGGCGGCACGCTGCGGATCTTCTACTCCTTCATGGTGCCGATTTTCGGCGGGCGCTTATGGACGACGCTGGTCACGGCGTCGCTGCTGATTCCGGCCATCGGCATCGGCTACGCGGTGCAGGACAAGAACACCCCCTACGCGGTATTTGCCGTGTTGGCGCTGCTGGCGGGTTTGGGCGGGGGTAATTTCGCCTCCTCGATGGCCAACATTTCCTTCTTCTTCCCGCGCGCGCAAAAGGGCAACGCGCTGGCGCTCAACGCCGGTTTCGGCAACCTGGGCGTGAGCGTGGTGCAACTGGTCGTACCTCTGGTCCTTGGCACCGGAATCCTTGGCGCGTTTGCAGGCGGCCCGCAAGTGGCCAAACTGCCCAGTGGCGCTACGCACAACGTCTGGTTGCAAAACGCGGCGTTCATCTGGATTCCCTTTATCGTGATCTGCGTGCTGGCCGCCTGGTTCGGCATGAACGACATCGCCAAAGTCAAAGCGTCGTTTTCCGATCAGGCGGTGATCTTCAAGCGCAAGCACAACTGGCTCATGTGCTGGCTCTACATGGGCACCTTCGGCTCGTTCATCGGCTACGCCGCCGGTTTCCCGGTGCTCACGCAATCGCTGTTCCCGGAGGTCTGGAGCAAGGTCATGCCGTGGGTTTTCCTGGGTCCGCTGATCGGGGCGCTCTCGCGTTCGTTCACGGGCTGGCTGTCTGACAAGGTAGGCGGCGCGCGCGTGAGTTTCTGGGTGTTTATCGTGATGATTCTGGCCGTGGTGGCCGTGATCCACTTCATGAGCGTCAAATCCTTCCCCGGCTACTACATTTCGTTCATGATCCTGTTTGCGGCTACCGGCGTGGGCAATGCCTCCACGTTCCAGATGATCCCCAACATCATGCGCCAGGAAATGATCCGGCTGATGCCTAACGCCGACCCGGAAACGCGGCAGCGCCAGACCGAAAAAGAATCCGCCGCGATCACCGGCTTTACCTCCGCGATCGCCGCTTACGGGTTCTTCCTCATTCCCGCCGCCTATGGGCCTCTTGGAATTGGCCCGAAGAACGCGATGTGGATCTTCTTGGCTTTCTACGTGGTCTGCGTCATTATCACCTTTGCGGTTTACTCTCGCAAGGGCGGCGTGCTGTTCGACGTGGAGCGCTACGGCAAGTTCTGGACCCCGGCGCAATCCGGGAAGAGATAACGAGGAAAAGCGCGATGGCAACGTGGGCAACGCTGAATCGTTCAGCGTTGCCCTAAGTTTTTTGCCGTTACCATCGGTGCGCCTGTGGGGGTTCCATCCCCAATGGCGATAGTACTTTTTCTGTCGCCGCCAGCGGAAGACCTAGAGTTGCGTTGTGGTCTTTCACTATTTTTTGTGTGATCTGTGCCATCATTTATTCGGCGGCATCTCTTGTGCCGCCGCGCCGTGATGCTCTGCTCCCCAACTCAAGAACCGGAAATTTTCGATGAGCTACTTTCTTGACCGACTGACATACTTCTCGCAACCGCGCGAACCGTTTGCGGGTGGCCACGGCCGCACCACCGGCGAAGACCGCGCTTGGGAAGATGCTTATCGCCATCGCTGGCAACACGACAAGGTGGTGCGTTCCACCCACGGCGTGAATTGCACCGGCGGCTGCTCCTGGAAGATATTCGTCAAGAACGGGCTGGTCTCGTTCGAGATGCAGCAGACCGACTACCCGCGCACGCGCCCCGATCTGCCCAATCACGAGCCGCGCGGGTGCCAGCGCGGGGCTTCGTTCTCCTGGTATCTGTACAGCCCGCACCGCATCAAGCACCCGATGATCCGCGGACGCCTGCTCGACCTATACCGCGCCGAGCGCAAGAGCGGCAAAGACCCAGTGCAAGCCTGGGCCGCCATCCAGGCCGACGAGAAGAAACGCAAGAGCTACACCACCGTGCGCGGCCTGGGCGGTTTTGTGCGCACCAATTGGGAGGAGATAACCGAGATCATCGCCGCCGCCAATGTGCACACCATCAACAAATGGGGGCCGGACCGCATTTACGGGTTTTCGCCGATCCCGGCGATGTCGATGATTTCTTACGCTGCGGGCGCACGCTATCTTTCTCTCATCGGGGGGGCCTGCGGTTCTTTCTACGACTGGTATTGCGACTTGCCCGCCGCCAGCCCACAGACCTGGGGCGAACAGACCGACGTGCCCGAATCGGCGGATTGGTACAACTCCACCTACATCATCATCACCGGCGCCAATCTGCCGATGACCCGCACGCCGGACGCGCACTTTGCCTCCGAAGTGCGCTACAAGGGCGCCAAGATCGTCGCGCTGTCGCCCGATTACGCCGAGTTCTGCAAATTCTCCGACCTGTGGATGCCGCTGCGCCAGGGTACCGACTCCGCCGCCTTCCTGGCGATGGGGCATGTCGCGCTCAAGGAGTTCTACATCGACCGGCAAGACCCGTACTTCCAGGAATACGCGCGCCGGTACACCGATCTGCCGATGCAGGTCATGCTGCGCCGGCACGGCGATGCTTGGGTGTCGGATCGCTTCCTGCGCGCCACCGATTTCGATGGGGCGCTGGGTGAGAGCAACAACCCGGAGTGGAAGACCATTGTTTTCGACGAAAAGAGCAAGTCGTTTGTCGCCCCCAATGGTTCCATCGGCTTTCGCTGGGGCGAGGAAGGGCGCTGGAACCTGTTGCCCAGAACCGCTGCCAGCCAGCAGGAGATACAGGCCGAATTGAGTTGCCTCGGTAGTCACGACGGAGTGGCTTCCGTCGGCTTCCCGCATTTCAATCCGGGCGAAGACGAGCTGCTGTATCGCAACGTCCCGGTGCGCCGCGTCCAGCTGGCGGGAGGCGAGGAGGCGCTGGTCGCCTCGGTGTTCGACTTGCAGGTGGCGCAGTACGGCATCGACCGGGGCTTGGGCGGCGGCAATGTGGCGCAGTCCTACGCCGATGCCAGCGTGGCTTATACCCCCGCCTGGGCCGAGAAGGTTACCGGCGTGAAGGCCGCCGACCTGGAGCGTACTGGCCGCGAGTTTGCCTACAACGCCTCCAAGACCCAAGGCAAGTCCATGGTCATCATGGGCGCGGGGATCAATCACTGGTACCACAACGATTTGGCGTACCGCTCCATCATGAACCTGCTGCACATGTGCGGCTGCGTCGGGCAGAGTGGTGGCGGCTGGGCGCACTACGTGGGCCAGGAAAAGCTGCGTCCGCAGGCCGGTTGGGCGCCGATCACGTTCGGCCTGGATTGGAGCCGTCCGCCGCGCCACATGAATTCCACCTCGTACTGGTATTTCCATACCGACCAGTGGCGCTACGAAACCGTGAAGGCCGACGATCTGCTCTCGCCCGCGGGCAAGGGCCGCAACAAGGGTTATTCGCTGGCCGATTACAACGTCGCCGCCGTGCGCATGGGTTGGCTGCCTGCTGCGCCGCACTGGAATGCCAACCCGCTCGATCTGGTAGCCGAGGCCGAAAAAGCCGGCGCCACCGATGAGGCCGGGATCGCGCGGCATGTGGTGGGCAAGCTCCAGAAGGGCGAACTCGATGTGGCTTTTGCCGACGTGGACAACCCGGTCAACTGGCCGCGCAACCTGTTCGTCTGGCGCGCCAACTTGATCGGCACTTCCGCCAAGGGGCATGAATACTTCCTCAAACACCTGCTGGGCGCCCAAAACGGCGTACTGCAAGAAGGCGGCAGCGGCCGCGACAATCAGGAGATCAAGTGGCACGAGACGGCGCCGACGGCCAAGCTGGATCTGATGGTGGACATCAATTTCCGCCTCAATTCCACCGGCGCATATTCCGACATCATCCTGCCGACCGCAACCTGGTATGAGAAGAACGATCTCAATACCACCGACATGCACCCGTTCATCCACCCGCTGTCGGAGGCGGTGAGTCCGGGTTGGGAATCCAAATCCGACTGGCAGATTTTCAAATCCATCGCCAAGACGTTCTCGGTCCTGGCTGAAAAGCATCTGGGCACCCGAAAAGACCTGGTGGCGCTGCCGATCCTGCACGACTCGCCCGCCGAGTTGGCGCAGCCTTTCGGTCACGTCACCCACTGGAAAAAAGACGGGGTGGCCCCCGTGCCCGGCAAGACCATGCCCGTGCTCAAGGTGGTCGAGCGCGACTTTGCCAACATCTACAAAAAATACATCGCCCTCGGCCCGCTGATGGTCAAGCTCGGCAACAACATCAAGGGTATCGACTGGAATACCGAGCAGGAATACGAGGAACTCAAGCGCCATAACGACACGGTCAAGGAACCGGGCGTTTCCCAGGGCATGCCCTCGCTCGAAGAAGACATCTACGTGTGCGATTCCGTCCTGCGGATGGCCCCGGAAACCAACGGCGAAGTGGCACACAAATCCTGGAGCGCGTTGTCCAAGAAAACCGGCATCGACCACCATCACCTCTATGCCGGACGCCACGAGGACAAGATCACGTTCCGCGATATCCAGGCTCAACCGCGCAAGATCATCACGGCGCCGACCTGGTCGGGCATCGAATCCGAATCGGTTTCCTACACCGCCGGCTACACCAATATCCACGAGTACATCCCGTTCCGCACGCTGACCGGGCGCGCGCACTTCTATCACGACCACGAATGGATGCTCGATTTCGGCGAAGGCTTCTGCGCCTATCGCGGTCCGATTGATATGAAGGCGCAGAACATCGTCCCGGCCGCCGTCAAGGCCAAGCCGCACGTGGTGCTGTCCTGGGTTACGCCGCACTCCAAGTGGGGCATCCATTCCACGTACCAGGACAACTTGCGCATGCTGACGCTGTTCCGCGGCGGTCCTTACGTCTGCATCTCCGAAATCGACGCGCAGAAAGTCGGCGTCCAGGACAACGACTGGGTGGAGGCCGTCAACGCCAACGGCGCGACGATGGCGCGCGCGGTGGTTTCGCAGCGCGTGCCGCAAGGTTTGGCGCTCATGTACCACGCGCAGGAAAAGAACGTAAACGTGCCCGGCTCGCCTTCCACCAACAAGCGCGGCGGCATCCTCA
>JAIRRE010000101.1 GCA_031256125.1 Burkholderiaceae bacterium | reverse complement strand
GTTCACCTGATATTGAGCACTCATGGCGCTTTGCTCCTGTTGTTAATAAGGTGGAAGTGGGGCAGGCAACCAGCCCGCGCTTGCGGCGGGCGCGCCCCGACTCGACTTCGAGTGTAATGAGTTTGCCGGTCTAGCACCCTCTGGCAGCGCGTTAATGCTGTCCCGTGAGTGACCGCCATCCGCCAAGGGTTGGCCACTATCGGCGATTACTGCGGCACCGTGATGTGATCGGGCGGCAACCCTTGCGCGAACCGTTCCCAGGCCAAGTCGTAAGCCCGTTCGATGTGGCGCGTGAATCGCGCAGTATCGAACAGCGGCACTTGCAGCCGGGTGTCTTTGAGTTTTTGCCGGATGGCTTTGAGTTGCTGCGGGTCGTACGCCAGTTCTTTGGCCCGCTCCAGATATTCCTGCGGCGTGCGGGTAATGAGTTCGGGCAGGTTGCAAGCCGTCAGCAGACTGGCGCCGACCCGCGACGCAAAGGTCTCGCCCATGCGTGTGAGCACCGGCAGCCCGGCCCACAGCGCATCGCTGGTGGTGGTGTGGGCGTTGTAGGGCAGGGTATCCAGGAACAGGTCGGCCTGCGCATGCCGCGCCAGATGCTGCGGCAGCTCGGCGCGCTGGGCAAAAATGATGCGGCCCGGTTCCACGCCCGCATCGCGCGCGGCCTGTTTGAGGTTGCGCGCGGCGGCGTCGTTATCGGCCAGCAGCCACAGCACGCTACCTTCTTTGCCCTTGAGCAGTTGCGTCCACAGCCCAAACACATCGCGGGTAATTTTGTAGTTGTTGTTGAAGCAGCAAAAGACAAAAGCATCATCGGGCAAGCCCAGTTCCATGCGGCTGGGAACGACCAGGTCGATCACCCGCTGGCGGTCGTTGACCTGGTAGGAATCAGGCAGTTCGATGATTTTTTCGGTATAGAACGGGCGCGCCTGAACCGGTACCAGCACCCGGTCGGCGACCTGGTAATCAATCGCTCCGGGCATGCCCAGCGTGCCGGGGTAGCCGATGTAGTGCATCTGAACAGGCGCCACGCGCTGGGCAAAAACGGCCATGCGCGAGTCTTTGGTGTGCCCTTTGAGATCGACGGCAATATGCAAATCCAGTTCGCGGGCCAGTGCGAGCAGTTGATCGTCGTTTTCATCGCCTGCCGTCTCGAAGCGGTCGAAGGCTTTGCGCACCCGCGCGCGCATGGCGTCATCGGGCCGTTCGCCGTAATGCCCCAGGCATATCCCGATAGTCTCGAAGCGCGATTTGTCGTGCGCCTCGAACAGCCCCGCCATCAGATACATCGTGGCATGGTTGTGAAAGTCGGCGGAAAAGTAACCAATGCGCAGCTTTTGAGGACGCGGGCGGCCAATAGCGCCGCCCCAGCCCACCTGCGGATCGAGCCGCGGCAGGCCGGCGAATCTGGTGGCGCAGATTCCGGCGGTCGCATCACGCAACTCCGCCGGGGTAAATGGCAAACTGAGCAGGCGGAACGGCTCCATCTCCACGCTCTGATCCTGCCGCACCAAGTCGTGCAGGGTGGGCATGTAAACGTCCAATCCCGCCCAATTGCAATGTTTCACATCCCGACCAAGCAGGTAAAACCGCACCAACGCATCCTCCGGGTCGAGCCGGTGAGCCTTGTCAAACCACGGGAAAGCGGCTTCCTCATCGCCAGCATCGTCGCTCCACAGCACCGCACCCAACGTGCGCAGCGCCGGAACGTAATCGGGCGCGAGCAGTACCGCGCGTTCGGCGGCGGCGCGGGCTTGCGCGCGGTCCTTGAGCCGTACCAGCACCTGCGCGGCGTTGAGCCACGCATCGGCCAGACGCGGGTTGGCGCGCTGCGCGCGCTGGTAGGCATCAAGCGCTTTTTTGGGGCTGCCCTGTTTTTGCCACGTCATGCCCAGCAGATTCCAGCCTTGGGCAAAACCGGACCAGCGCGCCGTTACCTGCTCCGCCAGTGCTTGCGTCTCGCTATGGCGTCCCAGTTGATGCAACGCCATCGCCTGGTTGTAGAGCGGATCGGGCCGGTCGGGCGCCAACTGCGCCGCGCGCGCAAAACCGGCAATGGCCGCTTCGGGCTGATTCAGTTTCATCAGCGCCAGCCCTCGGTTGAAGTGCGCCGCGGCCAATTGCGGATCGAGCGTCAACGCTTGGTCGAGGGTTTGCACGGCGGCTTGGGCGTGACCGCGCTCCAGTTGCACATGCCCCAGATTGACGCGCGCTGCGGCGTCGTTCGGCGTTAGCTCCAACAGGCGGCGCAGCGCCGCTTCGGCGGAATCGAACTGCTTCAATCCAGCCTGTGCCAGTCCCAGGATTTGCAAGGCCTGTGGCCGTTCTTGCGGCGGCTGCGCCCACGGTTGCACCAACCGCGCGGCTTCCTGGAACCGGCCTTGGCCCAGCGCCCCGGCAGCTTGCGACAAAACGGATTGGAAAGATGCGGACATAGGGCGACGCTGAATAAGTCTGCGCGAGTTGGCGCACCTGAATTTGGGATCGAATGCGAGGCGCAACGCGCAGCGATACCCGATGGTATCGTGAGCATTTGCAACGCGGTAGATCGCCCAAAGCCGGGATGCGTCGACCGCGAGGGACTTATTCAGCGTCGCCCTGGCAAGGTTAGCCGATCCGCGCCGGAATGCTTCATGCCCCGATAATTCCCGCATGGCTATCTTGCTACAACTACTGGATTTCGCGCTGCACGTGGACCGTTATCTGGGCGCGTTCGTCGCGCACTACGGGCCGTGGGTGTATGCGGTGCTGTTCCTGATTGTGTTCGTGGAAACCGGTGTGGTGGTGATGCCGCTGCTGCCGGGCGATTCGCTGCTGTTCGTGGCTGGCGCGCTGGCCGGAGCCGGGCTGCTGGACGGGCGCATCGCGGGTGTTGTGTTGTTGCTGGCCGCCGTGCTGGGCGATCAATGCAACTTCACGATCGGGCGCTGGGTGGGGCCGCGCGTGTTCAGTTGGCGGCAATCCCGCTTGTTTAACCAGAAAGCCTTTGAGCGCGCGCACGACTTCTACGAGCGCTACGGCGGCGTAACGGTGATTTTGGCGCGCTTCATGCCCTTCATCCGCACCTTCGTGCCGTTCGTGGCCGGGGTGGCGCGCATGAGCCGCTCGCGCTTTACGCTGTTCAACGTGGCAGGCGCCGCCTTGTGGGTGCTGGGCGTGAGCGGGGCGGGTTACTTTTTCGGCAACCTGCCGTGGGTCAAGGGCAACCTGGAAAAAATCATCTGGGGCCTGATCCTGATTCCAAGCTTGATCGCCATCTACGGCAGTTGGCGCGCCGGGCGCGGGCAGCGCCAGCATACTTGAGTTGAGGCAACGCCGAACAAGAAATCGGACGCGACTACCGCAGCCTGTGCGCAGATCATTGAAGGCTTGCCGCGCGGGCACTCAGATTTGCTGCACGCCAAGTGCGTCGGCGGCAGCCAGCCCTTGCGCAACAGCGGGCATTCTGCGGTATATCGTATTGCGCGCAACGCCGAGTTCGCGCGCAGCGGCCGACACGTTGCCACTGTGCCGCGCGAGTGTGGCCGCGATCGCGGAGACGGTGACATCCTGGAGCTTCGTTCCCGCCGACCGGGACATGTTCAACGATGCGGATATTTGTGCAGCCTGGTTCGGCGCAACCCCGTGGCGCAGATCATCGAAAAAGTCGTCGGAAAGATGCGCACGCCCGATCAACCCATCATTATCGACTAGGGCCGCCGCGGTACGCAGCAGGTTTCGGATTTGCCGGAAGTTGCCCGGCCACGCGCAGCGCTCGAACAGCGCCCACACCTCCGGCGCGATCCGCAATGGCCTGGAGTTTCCACTGGCGATCGCTTCATGCTGCAACATCTTTTCAATCACCACCCTGAGATCGGTGCGCTCGCGCAGCGGTGGCAAACGGACAGCCAAGCCATTGAGCCGGTAGTAAAGGTCCTTGCGGAAACGGTTTTGCGCGATCATCTCGCGCAGGTCCCGATGGGTCGCGCAAATGATCGCGATATTCACCGGAATGGTTTTCGTCGATCCCAGCGGATTGATCGCGCGCTCCTGCAAAACCCGCAACAGCCGTGCTTGCAGCGCATACGGCATGTCGCCGATCTCGTCGAGAAACAGGGTGCCGCCATTAGCTTGCAGCAGCTTGCCAACAGCGCCTTTGCGCCGTGCGCCGGTAAAGGCACCCTCCTCGTAGCCGAAAAGCTCCGATTCGATCAACGTCTCCGGGATCGAGGCGCAATTGACAGCCACCAACGGCGCATCGCGTCGATGCGAAGCGCCATGAATGGCTTGTGCCAGCAGTTCTTTGCCGGTACCGGTTTCGCCAGTAATCAGAATCGGAATATCCCTGTCAATTACCTTGCGAACCTTGGCGATGACTGCGGCGATCTGCGGGTCGCCAGTGTCGAGATTGTCCAGCCGCGATATTTTCGGCGCCTTTTGCGGTACGGTCGCGCAGACCACTGGTCGCACGGACTCGTGCGCGGTCGTCGGATAACGTCCTGGCGCACGCGAGACGGGCATGAACTGTGCGCGTGCATAGACAACCGCGCCATTGCTGACATTGAGCGTTAGATGCGCTTGCCGGTTCGCGCGCATCGAGTCGAGCAGTTGCGCACTCGTCATCTGGAATAGCGACAACAGCGTGTGCGAGCGCAACGCCGCCAGTGGCATTCCAAGCTGAAACTGCGCGCTGCGGTTGGCCGACAGAAGGCGGCCCTCACTGGTGAATGCGACGATGCCTTCCATCAGCGTGCCGAGGAACTCCGCTCGACCGTGAAAAGATACCAGCAGCGTCTCCCGGAACGTCGTCGCGAACAAATAATTTTCGATC
>JAIRRE010000064.1 GCA_031256125.1 Burkholderiaceae bacterium | reverse complement strand
CAGCGCCGCCTTGGTGGCGCTGTAGGTGGGCGTGGCGGCCATCGTCATGAAGGCCAATCCGGAAGAAACATTGAGCACGGCGGCGCGCGGCTGCGTGCGCAACTGCGGCAGCAGCGCAGAAGTCAGGCGAATGGGCGCGAGCAGATTGGTTTCGATGGTGGCCTCGGCCGAGGCAGGATCGACGCTGGCGGCCCGCCAATCCTCGATCCGCATAGTGCCAGCGTTGTTGACCACCGCATTGAGCGCCGGGAAATCAGCGGTGATTTGGGCGGCCAAACGGGCAATATCTCGCGGATCGCGGGCATCAAACGTAGCAGTGCGGACGCCGGGATAATCCCGTGCCACGGCATCGAGCAGAGCCTGACGACGGCCCGCGACGATAACTTGATTGCCGCGCCGATGGAACGCCTCAGCCAGCGCCCGGCCTATGCCGGAACCGCCGCCGGTGATGAGGATGGTGTTGCCGGTAGTTTGCATGATCGCACGCCTGATGAGTGGAAGCGGCAGCGCGCGCCGCCGCAAGCGGGGCAATGAACTGTGTCCGTGGGGTGGCTGATGGGACTCGAACCCACGACGACCGGAATCACAATCCGGGACTCTACCAACTGAGCTACAGCCACCACAGGAAGTCAATTATTATAACTTTTTTCATGAAAAAAGCCCCGCGCTTGCGCGTGGGGCTCTGGATTGAATGCGCTCTGCCTGTTTGCGGCGCGCGTCAATCGTTGCGGCCGCCGAAGATGCCCAGCAGCATCAGCAGGTTCTGGAACACGTTGATGATGTCCAGATACAGCGCCAGCGTGGCGGTGATGTAGTTGGTTTCGCCGCCATCGACGATGCGCTTGACATCGTAGAGCATGAAAAAGCTGAACACGCCTATGGCCAGCGTGCTCAAGACCAGCATCCCCGTGGAGGAATGGACGAAGAGGTTAATAACGCTGCCAATCACCACCACCAGCAGGCCGACAAAGAGCCATTTGCCCAGGCCGGAGAGATCGCGCTTGATGACGGTCGCCAAGCTCGCCATGATGAAAAATACCCCCGCCGTGCCGCCCAGCGCGGTCATTACCAGCGCGGGACCGTTGCGAAAGCCCAGCGCCCAGGCGATCAGGGGCGAAATCATCAACCCCATGAAGAAGGTAAAAGCCAGCAGCACAGGCACGCCGACGGCGGAATTCTTGGTTTTGTTGATGGCGAACATGAAGCCAAAAGCCACCACCAGGAACAACACCAACCCAACGCCGCCGCGCAAGTACAAGACGAGGTTGGATGCCACCCCCGCCCACGCTCCCAGCACGGTGGGCACCAAGCTCAGAGCCAGCAGCCAGTAAGTATTGCGCAACACCCGGTTGCGCTGCGCCGCGTCCAGGATCAGGGGCGCGGGAGCGGCATAGCCAAAGAGGGGCTGTCGATCATTCATACGTCGGTTCTCCTTGTGAAGCGATGAGAATTGCATAAGTTTACATTGCCCGGCAAACCCGGGCAATAAGCGTGGCATTGTAGGCCGATGTGCATCAGTACGTACCGGGAAATTCCGGGCGCGCGGCGAGTTGTTTTTCAATGCTCCATTTTTAGATGGAGGCGCGCTTCAATAACTCAACCGCTCAGGTCGGATTTCCTGCAAGATGGTCGTGGCGATTTCTTCAATCGACTTGGTGGTGGTGGAAAGCCAGCGGATGCTGGACTGGCGCATCAGCGTCTCGGCCTCGGCCACTTCGTAGCGGCAGTTTTCCAGCGCGGCATAGTGCGAGCCGGGCCGCCGCTCGGCGCGGATTTCAGCCAGGCGATCGGGCGCAATCGTCAGGCCGAACAGTTTCTTCTTGTACTGCACAATCGCGGGCGGCAACTGCTGGCGCTCGAAGTCTTCTGGAATCAGCGGGTAGTTGGCGATCTTCAGCCCATATTGCATGGATAGATACAGGCTGGTGGGCGTTTTGCCGCTGCGGCTGACGCCGATCAGAATCGCGTCTGCGCTGGCCAGATCGCGGTTGCTTTGCCCGTCGTCGTGCGCCAGGCTGAAGTTGATGGCGTCAATGCGTTCGCGGTAGCTCTGACTTTTGCTGACGTCCGAAAAGCGCCCGACGCGGTGGCGGCTTTTCAGGCCCAGTTCCTGCTCCAGCGGTTGCACGAAGGCGCAGAACATATCCAGCAGCATGGCGCGGCTTTCGCTCAGCACGGCCAGCACTTCGGCATTGACCAGCGTGGCAAAAACAATCGGGCGTTTGCCTTCCGTCTCGGCGGCGTGGTTGATCTGACGCGCGGCCTGGTGCGCCTTGTCTACCGAGTCGGTAAAGGGCAGCCGCACGTGGCGCGGCGTGAAATCGAACTGCGCCAGGATGGCGCTGCCCAGCGTTTCGGCGGTGATGCCGGTACCGTCGGAGATATAGAAAACCGTGCGTTCGGGCATGAATAACCTTGTATGGAAAAGCGGGTCAGAAATCTCCCGAACCCTACAATGACGCTCCATTATGCGAATTGTCGCGCTGTCGCCGTCCGCAGGTTGCCACAACCAGAACGATACCGCTCCATGCGGAGGCGTAAGCGCATGCTGCCGGGCCGGCATCACGGCCATCATGCAGGGCAGCAACCCGTTCCCAAACTCTGGAGCTTTTCTATCATGTCAGCACGTTTCGAGGCGACCGCCCTGGTCGTTCCGTTTGAAAACCTGAGGATGTCCGATGTCGAGGTGGTTGGCGGCAAGAACGCCAGTCTCGGCGAGATGATTTCGCAACTGCCGCAGGGCGTGCGGGTGCCCACCGGCTTTGCCACCACGGCCCACGCCTTTCGCCAGTTCCTTGCGCATGGCGGGCTGGATGTACGTATCCGCAAACGCCTGACCGGGCTGGATACCGACAACGTGCAGGCGCTAGCCGCCGCCGGCGCGCAGATTCGCGGGTGGGTTGAATCACAACCGTTTCCCGCCGAGCTGGAGCGCGCTATCCGCGACGCCTTTGCCCAGCTTTCGGCGGGCAGTCCGCAGGCCAGCTTTGCGGTGCGGTCGTCGGCCACGGCGGAAGACCTGCCCGATGCCAGTTTTGCCGGGCAGCAGGAAACCTTTCTCAACGTCACCGGCATCGAACAGGTGCTGGCCAAAATGAAAGAGGTGTTTGCTAGCCTCTACAACGACCGTGCCATCAGCTACCGCGTGCATCAGGGCTTTGCGCACAGCGAAGTGGCGCTGTCGGCCGGCGTGCAGCGCATGGTGCGCTCCGATTTGGGCGCGGCGGGGGTGATGTTCACCCTCGACACCGAAAGCGGTTTTACCGGCGTAGTGTTTATCACCAGCAGCTACGGCCTGGGCGAGATGGTGGTGCAGGGCGCCGTCAATCCCGATGAGTTCTACGTGCACAAGCCCATGCTCGAAAGCGGCAAAAAGGCCATCATCCGCCGCAACCTGGGCAGCAAGCTCACGCAGATGGTGTTTGCTTCGCCGCATGAAAAAGCCGCCAGCGGCAAACTAGTCAAGACTGTGGATGTACCCGCTGAGCAGCGCAACCGTTATTCGCTTACCGATGACGAAGTTCAGCAGTTGGCGCGCTACGCCCTCATCATTGAGCAGCACTATGGCCGCCCGATGGACATCGAATGGGGCAAGGACGGTGCGGACGGGCAGATATACATCCTGCAAGCGCGGCCCGAAACGGTGAAAAGCCGCGCACAGGGCAAGACCGAGCAACGCTACAAACTCAAGAGCACTGGAGCGGTGCTGGCTGAAGGGCGCGCTATCGGGCAGAAAGTCGGCACCGGGCCGGTACGGATCGTGCAGGGCGTTGCCGAAATCGACCGCGTGCAGCCCGGCGACGTGTTGGTGACCGACATGACCGACCCCAACTGGGAGCCGGTAATGAAGCGCGCCAGCGCTATCGTTACCAACCGGGGCGGGCGCACCTGCCACGCCGCCATCATCGCGCGCGAACTGGGCATTCCGGCGGTGGTCGGCTGCGGGGACGCCACCGAATGCCTCAAGGAGGGCGGGCTGGTCACCGTCAGTTGCGCCGAGGGCGATACCGGCCATATCTACGACGGCCTGCTGGAGACCGAAGTAACCGAAATCCAGCGCGGCGCGATGCCGCCGATCAAGACCAAGATCATGATGAACGTGGGTAATCCGCAGCTTGCGTTCGACTTTGCGCAACTGCCTAACGAAGGCGTGGGGCTGGCGCGGCTGGAATTCATCATCAACAACAACATCGGCGTGCACCCCAAGGCCATTCTGGACTATCCGCGCGTCGATGCCGACCTGAAAAAAGCGGTGGAATCGGTGGCGCGCGGCCACGCCAGCCCGCGCGCTTTTTACGTGGACAAGGTGGCCGAGGGCGTGGCCACCATTGCCGCGGCGTTCTGGCCCAAGCCGGTGATTGTGCGGCTGTCGGACTTCAAAAGCAACGAATACCGCAAGCTGATCGGCGGCAGCCGCTACGAGCCGGAAGAAGAAAACCCGATGCTGGGCTTTCGCGGCGCGGCGCGTTACATCAGCGCGGAATTCGCCGAGGCGTTCGCCATGGAGTGCGAGGCCGTCAAGCGCGTGCGCGATGACATGGGCTTGACCAACGTGCAGGTCATGGTGCCCTTTGTGCGCACGCTGGCGCAAGCCGACCGCGTAACGGCGCTGCTGGCCGGGCATGGCTTGAAGCGCGGCGACAACGGCCTGAAAGTCGTGATGATGTGCGAGGTGCCCAGCAACGCGATTTTGGCCGAGCAGTTTTTGCAATTCTTCGACGGGTTTTCCATCGGTTCCAACGACCTGACCCAGCTCACGCTGGGGCTGGACCGCGATTCGGGCATGGAACTGCTGGCTGCGGACTTCGACGAGCGCGACCCCGCCGTCAAGGCGCTATTGACACGCGCCATCGCCGCCTGCAAGGCGCAAGGCAAATACATTGGTATCTGCGGCCAGGGGCCGAGCGACCACCCTGACTTTGCGCGCTGGCTGGCGGGTGAGGGTATCGTCTCCATCTCGCTCAATCCTGATAGTGTGATTCAGACGTGGAATATGTTGGCCAAATAGGGAGAGAATACGGCGGCGTGGATAGTTCTGCGCTGCAAAGGCCTCAGCATACAGGTGATGTGGGTCGATGTGCGTTGGTACAGGTTTTGGCACGAAAGAAACTGTGGTAGCATAAAATTTTTGGAGGTTTTCCATGAATAGGTTGCTTTCTCTGATTTATGCGATTGCGCTGGCCTGTTTTGTGGCAGCCTTGTCTGCTTGCGGTGGAGGCGGAGATTCCAGTATTGTTTCGACCGCGCCGCCCAGCTCGGATTCTGGTTTGACCGCGCCGCCGGATTCCGGTTCGGGATATGGTTCGGGCTCGACGCCATCCTCACCAACCATTGTATTGGCTGCAAATGAGAGGGTATCACAGCCCTCTATGGCGATTGATGACGCAGGTAATGCCTTTGTAACTTGGGCCCAATGGAACAATGCTATCGGGTCGAACGCCGCTACCGGGTCGTTGCATTTGCGCCGTTACATCGCCGGCAGTGGGTGGCAGCCTGATCAGGTGGTTGCTGACAATATCGATATCTTTCCTCAAATTCAAATAGCGGTGGCTCCTGCATCAGGACAAGCAATGCTCATCTGGGGGCAGAATGGTTTGTGGGCCAAGGCTTTCGACCCTGTTTCAGGCTGGGGGCCATCTGTACTACTCGATACCGGCGCAGACTATGGTTTTGTTGGACTTGATGCAAACGGTGCAGCCTTGGTGGCGTGGCAGAACGCCAGTGGTTTTAGTGTGAACCGATATGTATTTGGGACAGGATGGGGGACACCGGTCTCCTTTGCATGGGAACCTCCTGTTCCTGGCATGACCATAGAGATGTTATCGATACGGATTTCTCCCACGGGTGATGCGACGGTGACTTGGCAGAGCTATGTTCCTCCATCCTCATCCTGTCCGTTCTGTTTGTACACTAATTTTTCAAAGTGGACTAATCAGTTTACTCCGAGCGGAGGCTGGGGCACCGCTTCGCAAATATCTAATTCAGTTACTGATTCGCCTGTGGTGCCACCACCGCCAGATGGTTTTGGTTTGTTTATGTCTCCCGGAGGGACGGCTCTAGCTGCTGTTAATATGACTGCTGAGCCTAATATTGATTTGACAACTACCAGTGAGTTGATATTACAGGCCAGTGTACTGGTGCCCAATAGCGGAGCGTGGAGTCCAGTTCAGACGCTTTCCACTTCACCTATTCCTATGTCTATGTTGGGTTACGCGGTAAATGTTGATGATCAAGGGAATGTACATGTCGCTTGGTATCAACCAACGGATTCTGGTACGTCAGGTTTGTGGACCAGTTCATATAGTGCCAGTAGCGGAATTTGGTCGGCGGCCCAACTCCTGCCGGATACTATGGCAAGTAACGTACAAGTCGCACCTGTTGGTTTTTCAGCCCCAGGTCTTGCCAGCGATGCCAAAGGTGATGCTGTTTTTACGTGGATGACCACTAGTAATCAGTTGGCAGCCAGTTACCAGCCCGCTAGCTAGTAGTGCTCTGGTGGCGCATCCTAAAGTGGGGTGCCCTATGTAGGGGTTTGCCAGGCCGTGCCATTATCGCCTGCCAAGCGCACGCAGGGCAAATACATCGGCATCTGCGGCTAGGGATCCAGCAACCATCCCGACTTCGCGCGCTGGCTAGCGGATGAAGGCATCGCTTCCATCTCGCTCAACCCCGATAGCGTGATTCAGACGTGGAATATGCTGACAAAATGAATGGCTGAAGTTTCCATAACAAAATTTCTATAAACCACTTTCCAGCATGAGTACACCCCTTCTGTTTATCGCGGTGTCACTCATCTGGGGATTGACCTGGTTAGCCATCACGGGACAACTGGGTACTGTCGCACCGGCAGTATCAGTAACCTACCGGTTTGCCATCGCCGCCGTGATTTTATTGGCGTGGTGCTGGCAACGCCGATTGCCGTTACGCTTTCCGTGGCGGGTACATATCGGAATCGCAGGCCAGGGCGCGTGCCTGTTCAGTCTCAATTACGTCAATATTTACGTGGCAGAACAATATATTCCATCAGGATTGACGGCGATTATTTTTTCGCTGCTGGCGATTTTGAATGTTTTCGGTGCGCGCTTATGGTTTGGCGTTCCTTTGACCAGGCGTACCGTGGTCGCGGCCTTGCTGGGAATCTGCGGTGTAACCCTGATGTTTTTCCCTGAATTCGGGGAAATGAGCAAACATCCAGAAATACTCAAAGGCATTATCTTTGGCGTGCTCGGCAGGCTGTTTGCCAGCGGCGGCAATATGGTGGCCATCTACAATAACCAGCGTGCAAAAATCCCAGTATGGTCCGGGGCGGCGTGGGGCATGGTGTACGGTACTGTTATTTCGGCATTTATCGGGTTGGTATTGGGCGTCAAATGGACGTTCGATATGCACCCCATGTACATCGCTTCAATGCTGTATCTATCGGTGTTGGGGACCGTCGCGGCGTTTCTGTGCTATCTGACCCTGCTCAAACGCGAGGGCGCAGGCTTGGCTTCGTACACCAACGTCATCACGCCTGTGGTCGCACTGCTGCTTTCAACGTTGTTTGAACATTACCAATGGACATCGATCGCCGCCCTCGGCGCCGCGCTGGCGCTCATCGGGAATTTTTTGACGATGCGGCAACCCAGAAAAACGTAGCCGTGCGCAAGATGCGGGCGCTGCAAGGGTCAGGTAGAATACATCCTCCTTTCTCGAGGACATGCGGGCGTCGTTCAATGGTAGGACCTGAGCTTCCCAAGCTCAAGACGTGGGTTCGATTCCCATCGCCCGCTCCAATCGCCTCTTACAAAGGTTGCTGTCGTCTGTTGCCCACGTAGCGCTTAGGGCAACGCTTCATACAGTCTGCGCGGCAAGAGTCACAGTATCGCTCCATCAATGCCACGCCACGATACCATCGTTTGCGGCTGGATCGTGCGTTGCCCGCTTAGACTATTCTGGACGCTGCGTCCAATGAAAAAGCCCGCTTTCGCGGGCTTTTAGGGATCACCTTGGATTAATTCTTGGCGGAAGCGGTGGCAGCTATGCGATAGGCGCATGGGGTCGCAATCCGAATCTTTGCGATTGATTTTACTAGATAAATAAAAAAACGTTTGTCGCGCCAAGTCGCCCCTTGAGGTACTCAATTGCAACGCTTATGTGGGCAGGATGTGGGCATGATTCTGGTCTGCGCTACACTCCGCCATCATGCCAAAACTGGCCAAGGAATTAACCGTTGCGGCGGTTGCCAGACTACGCGATCCAGGGCGCTATGCTGTCGGGGGCGTGCAAGGGTTACACCTGCGCGTCACAGATTTTGGCACAAGGCTGTGGGTGCTGCGCTTGGTCGCAGGCGGGAAACGCTTGGATATAGGGCTTGGCAACTTCGAGGATGTGACGTTGAGCCAAGCCCGCGATGCCGCGCGCGATAAGCGCAAGGCTGCCCGGCTGGGCACCGATGTCCGCCCGGCGCGCGCACCCATCAACGATGTAAATTCTGGTTCCCCGCACCTGTTTTCGGATGTGGCTACTGAATTGATCGCGTCCAAGAGCAGCGCGTGGAAGAACAGCAAGCATGCGGCGCAATGGACGAGCACGCTGGCAACTTACGCCTATCCAGTCATGGGTAGTGTGGATGTGCGAGACATCGCGTTGGCGCATGTATTGCAGGTTATCCAACCGATCTGGATAGATAAAACCGAAACAGCGACGCGCGTGCGCGGGCGCATTGAAGCCGTTTTGGATTACGCTACGGCGCGGCAATGGCGGCAAGGCGACAACCCGGCACGGTGGAAGGGGTTGCTTGATAAATTACTACCGGCGCCGCAGAAAGTTCGCAAGACCAGGCACCATAAAGCTATGCCCATTCAAGATACACCAATTTTCTTCAGCGGGTTGCTTGCCAATACGCATGGCACCGCCGCGCTGGTATTGCGGCTGCTGATTCTGACGGCCACGCGGTCGGGCGAAGTACGCGGCGCGCGCTGGGATGAGTTTAATTTGGACGAACGAGTATGGACAATTCCTGCCGAGCGCATGAAGGCTGGCGTGGAGCATCGTGTTCCGCTGAGTCGGCAAGCGCTGCAGTTATTGTCCACGGTGCCGCGCTTTGGCCAAGACGATCACGGGCTGTTGTTCCCCTCCTCCAGGGGGAGCGGTGCCATATCGGACATGTCTATGACACAGTTGATGCGTCGGCGCGGGCTTGATTGTGTTCCCCACGGATTCCGGTCAACTTTTCGGGATTGGGCAGGGGACTACACGCAATACCCGCGCGACCTCGTGGAGGTGGCTCTTGCCCACACTGTCGGGAACAAGGTGGAGGCCGCCTATCGGCGCAAAGATGCGCTGGAGCGTCGCCGCCCGCTCATGCAGGATTGGGCGGATTACGTGTCACACCCTCTCCACGCTGCCAGCGCAGCAAATCGGACTCGCGCCAAGCCACCACATGCGGCCCCAGCTTAACGGGGTGCGGCGCAATTCCTTGCTTGATCCAGCGCCACCATGTAGCCCGATGTACGGGGGCGAAAATTTTCAACACCTGCTTTTCTCGATAAAGGACATCTGGAATGGTACGCATTGTTGTCATTTCTTCCCCTCCTTCCCCGGCCAAGGCTGGTGCGGCGGATCAAGATGAAATACGTCGCCCCACTTATCAGGCTCAGGCGGCGGCTTGACCACCCACCACGGATGGTCTAGGCGGTATTCGTTGTCCCATGCGCCAGTCCAAGGCTGGCGCTTGTCGCGGCGGTCGCGGCGGCGGCGGCTCATGATTTCGCTCCGCCAAGTCTGTGCTGTCTGATGCTCACTATTCCGGGCGGCAAATCCTGTTCATCGGGTTGTAAAAACCCAGAGGCGCTCATGTCTGTGGCTTTTATGTACTCAACCTCAACCTTGGCCGTGTCCACCAGGACACGGGCAACATCGGCAATGGCGCGCGCCCGATCCACTTCCATCGGGCGCTTCGTGTTGCGCAAGTCTGCCAGCGTATCCAGTAGATGCTGGCGAACACTGGTTATATTATTGCTCATGACCGCTGCTCCATTATGCGTTTGTTGGATTCCCTTTTAACCGCGCGACCGATTTTTTTAATCTCCGCCAATTCATTCTCAACTTTAACTGTTAATTCTGATTCATTTTGTCTATGCGACATGGAATCTGCCGCATCATCTAGAACTGAGGCAAGTTCTTTGGCTGGAATGATAAACGGCCACCACCTCGATATTTCAGGGGCGCAGCTATCAATATAAACCTGACCAACTCCTGTGGTCAGATCGTGCGGGATGAGCAGAGTGTGATAAGGTCCTTTAATGCCTTTATCCTTTTCGATGATTAGAAATGCACAGTAAAAATCAGGCGCTAAATATTTATTCGCCGCAGTTTTAAAAATCCATTTACCATCATTCCTGTAGCCGCAGTATTTAACGTCGATAGTTGCTTTACCAACCATGAAGTCGAAGGAAGGCATATTTTTATCAATGTATTTGTTTGCATTGATGGACTTGGGTACCAAATGCTGAAACTCTGCTTCGGCATCGCCGCCCAGTTTACTTGCCGAAGTGCCATAGCTGCACCGATCATTTACCGTGAGTATTCCTGTTTTGCGCAGCCAAATATATGCGTTGTAGGGTGGACATCCAGTTTCTTCGCAGACACCGCGAATGTTTCCGATGCGCCCGTAGCTTTCTATTACTGACTCTCTCGTGTATGTCATATATTACTCCTGAAGACTTGATATGCCATTTCTATGGCTCGAACAAATAAATCTCCGCACCGAAAATATCGGAATAGCTATATTTTACAAGCCACGATTTTATCTTTTCGGCTTTTCTGATGGCAAGCTCAAATTGAAGTGCATTAAATTCGTCTTTTCTGTATTTGGCTTCATTTAACGCATTTACCATAATCCAGTTATGGATTAATCCTATTGAGGTTGCTGTTGACCGGAATGGATTAGGGAATGGTGTTGTTTGGCGACCGGATGCCGTAATAACCACGTCACCTGGCTTGTAAACATCATCAACCTTTCCTATTCTGGGAACCCTGTTGGCATCACGACTACGGCTTATGGGGTTTCCTCTCCGACCATTTTCCTGACGCCACGAAAATGGTCTGCTCCGTGCAGCGGGCAACCGGCATCACTCCACCAGCCGAACTTGTGGCCATCGCCCAGGTGCCCGCGACCGTGGGCGTT
>JAIRRE010000015.1 GCA_031256125.1 Burkholderiaceae bacterium | reverse complement strand
CAGAAGCGGGCGGCTTGGTCGGCAACTTCGCCGGCGAGGCGTTGCAGCTCGATGTACCGGAATGCCTGGCCGCCAATCCGCGCGTGTATGCGCAGATGGTCAATGTGCTGGCCAAGTATTCGCGCGCGCCCGCGCCACAGCCCGCTTCCGCCAGCGAAAACGCACCCGCCCGCGCTGAACCCGTTCAAGCGCATAGGGATGCGCGCGCCGTGAACGTCAATGTTCAGCCCGGCCAAGAACAAACGGTTGAGGCGCTCCCGGCCAGCAATCCCGGGATGCTCGAAAGACCCGCACAGGATTCACAAAGCCAAGCCCCAACGCCAGCCCCCGATCAGCTTGCCGCGTCTGCCGATCCCGCACCCGCTTCAGCGCCCACCGAACCAGAACCGGCGGTGCCCACTGGCCTTGATGTAGCCCTACCGTCATCGCCGCCGTCCTCGGAGCCGCGTGCCCGCTTGCGCGCCGCGCCGCGCCGCGCGCAGGCGGAGCCGGAACGTACTCCTGCGCGCCGCCCGATCCGCGATGACAACCGTTCTGCCAGACCCGCGCCGGGCCAGGCCGCGGGACGTGATCGGCCAATGCGCTCGGGAAAACCCGAGTTCGCCCCCAACCGTGATCGACCCTACGGCCAACCGGGCGCCAGGTTTGGCGGGAAACCGGCCAGCCAATTTGGCGAAAAAACCGGCTACGGCAGGCCCGCATTCGGTGCACGTCCCGCTTTCCGCGACGCTCCGCCGCCCCGTGCCCGGCAGTCCGACGACTGGGGCCAGCCCCCGCGCGCGCCACGCGGCGGCGACATTGCGCGCGGCAAGCCTTATGCGCCGCGCGATGCGGATCGCCCGGCCCGAGCCTATGCGCCGCGCGATGCGGATCGCTCGGCCCGAGCCTACGCTCCGCGTGACGCAAGCCGTCCCGCCAAGCCCTACAATCCGCCGTCCCGCCGCCCGCCCACTGGGGGCGCACCCGGTGGCAAACCTTACACACGCCGCGCGCCGCCCGGGGGCCGGTAATACCAACAACCAACATCCGGCCAGTCAACACCCATGACCGCGCACGCTCCCTCCCCGGCAGCGCTGTTACCGTTGCCGCACGCGCTGCTTGCCTTGGCGGTCATCGCCGTGTGGGGTACCAATTTTGTGATTATCAAGTTGGGCCTAGGGCAATTCCCGCCGCTGCTGTTCGCGGGGCTGCGCTTTGCGCTGGCAGCGCTACCGCTGGTGTTCATCCTGCCCCGGCCTGCCGTCCGGTGGCGCAATCTGGCCGGGTATGGGCTAGCCATCGGGTTGGGGCAATTCGGCCTGATGTTCATCGCCATGACGCGCTTCATCTCACCGGGGCTGGCGTCGCTACTGCTGCAAGCGCAGGTATTCTTCACCATCGGGCTGGCGATGTGGCTGACGCATGAGCGGTTGCGGCCTTTCCAGATTACCGCCGCGCTGGTGGCCGCATTGGGCGTGGTCGTCATTGCCACTCATACCGACGCGCACACCACGCTGCTGGGCGTGCTGCTGGCACTGGCGGCGGCGCTGTGCTGGGGTATCGGCAACAGCGTCAGCCGCACGGCGGGCAAAGTCAACATGCTGGCCTACGTAGCCTGGTCGAGCCTGTTTGCCGCGCCGCCGCTGTTTATGCTGTCGCTGTTGTTCGAGGGCTGGACGCGCATCGCCACGTCGCTCGTGCACGCCGATTGGCAGGCATGGGCCGCAGTAGTTTGGCAAAGCGTGGGCAACAGCATTTTTGGCTATGGCGTGTGGGCGTGGTTGCTGGCCCGTCACCCGGCGGCCAGCATCAGCCCGTTTTCGCTGGGCGTACCAGTATTCGGCATGACCGCCGCCGCGCTGTGGCTGGGCGAACCGATGCCGCTGTGGAAATGGGCCGCCGCCGCTTTGGTACTGGCGGGACTGGCCATTAGTGTGCTGTGGCCGCGCTGGCAGGCGCGGTTACGGCGCGCCGAGGGTTGAGTGATGAATAGCGCCGTACCAGATTTGCCGGAATCCGCCAGCATCGACGCCTCCGTGGCGCGCCCGCGCGCGATTCGCAGTTACGTGCTGCGCGCCGGGCGTACCACCACCGGCCAAGCCCGCGCGCTGGTTGAACTGGGACCGCGTTTTATCGTGCCGTTCGATTCCGCTGTGACCGATCTGGTGGCGGCGTGCAAAGGTAACTTCTCCAGCGTGGCGCTGGAAATCGGCTTTGGCATGGGCGGCGCAACGGCGCATATCGCCGCGCAACGGCCAGACACGCTATTTATTGGCTGTGAAGTGCACGAACCCGGCGTGGGCGCGCTGCTCAAGCTGATTGGAGAGCAGGATTTGCACAACATCCGCATACTGCGCCATGACGCCGTGGAAGTGCTGGCGCGCATGATCGCGCCGGGTACGCTCGATGGCCTGCACATCTTTTTCCCGGATCCCTGGCACAAAAAGCGTCATCACAAACGCCGTTTGATTCAGCCGCCCTTGGTCCACATGGCCGCCGAGCGTCTCAAGCCCGGCGGTTACCTGCATTGCGCCACCGACTGGGAACCCTACGCGGAGCACATGCTGCAGGTACTCCGCGCCGAACCGCTACTGGTCAATACTGCCAGCGGTTATGCCCCTCGCCCAGCCTATCGCCCCGCCACTAAATTCGAGCAACGCGGTCTGCGGCTGGGGCATGGGGTTTGGGATATGGTGTTTGCACGCAACTCTGAAACAACAGTGTTCGATTAGAGCAGAGAACACCGCAACAGAACCGCAAGGGCTGGTCACGACAAATGTTGGCTAATGAGCTTAGTCATCTCAAACATGGTGACCTGAGGTTTTTTGAAAATTTCCTTGAG
>JAIRRE010000353.1 GCA_031256125.1 Burkholderiaceae bacterium | reverse complement strand
TTGAAGACCACGCGCGGCTGCGTGGTCAACCTGTCGTCGATCGCGGCCTTCGTCAGCGGCATTTCGACTGCCGGGTATATCGCCTCCAAAGGCGCGATACGTTCGTTGACACAGGCGATGGCGCGCGATCTTGGGCCAGCCGGGGTGCGCGTCAACGCCGTCGCGCCGGGTGTAATGCTCACCGAACTGGTGCGTCCGTTGCTCGACGCCCCCGGTGGGATCGACTGGTACACCAGCCGCGTACCGAGCAAGCGCTGCGGCGAACCCGAAGAAGTCGTCGGCCCCATCGTATTCCTGTGCTCGCCCATGGCCAGCTATGTCAACGGCGTAGTACTGCCGGTGGACGGCGGTTTCCTCAGTGCATGAGGATGGATGGACTGTGCGGGCGGTTTTAGCGCGCCAAAGCCAATCTCGCCGCCGTTGCCAGCCCCAGGGGGCTGACGCACAGCGTGATAACGAGAAACCTGGGGCAATCCATGTGTCAATACAGAATCAGACGCTTGGGCATGATGCGTCTTATACAAGACGGGTTACAAGAATGCCTTTCGCTGATCGCCTAGATTTATTTAGCGTTGCTCTGGGAGCTTGATTAACACGATCAACGGACCGGGTGCGTGCGGTGGTCCGAAACTGCACTTGCCGCAGCGTTGACATGTCGGCTATATTGTGTCTGGAAATCAGACTCGGAAAAGCACATGAGTTTTCTGGCTATCGACGTGGGTAACACGCGCCTGAAATGGACCCTATATAACCAGCCCGAACCGGGCGCGGCGGTACTGGCCAGCGGCGCCGAATTTCTGGAACAGATTGACGGTCTGGCCGAAGGCGCATGGGCCAGACTGCCGGAGCCGCGGGCTATGCTCGGCTGCATGGTTGCCAGCCAAGCTGTGCGTCGCCGAGTGCAGGAACAAATGCTGGAACTGTGGTCGGTGGAACCGCGCTGGGTGGTCGCTTCCGAAGCCGAAGCGGGCCTGGTCAACGGCTATGACGCGCCCGCGCGGCTGGGGGCCGATCGCTGGGTGGCCATGATCGGCGCGCGCCATCACGCGCTGCGTCAAAACGGCGGCGCCGCGCGACCGATGGTGGTGGTTATGGTCGGTACCGCGGTTACCGTGGAGGCGGTGGATGCGTCGGGCAAATTCCTAGGCGGCTTGATTCTGCCTGGCCACGGCATCATGCTGCGCGCAGTCGAATCGGGCACTGCCGGGCTGCACGTGCCCACCGGCGAGGTGCACGAATTCCCCTCCAATACCAGCGATGCGCTGACATCCGGCGGCACCTACGCCATCGCCGGTGCGGTAGAGCTGATGGCACGGCACCTGGAACAGCGCTGCGGCTGCTCCCCCGCGTACATCATGACCGGCGGCGCGGGCTGGAAAATGCTGCCCTTCATGACCCGGCCCTTTAAATTGATCGAAAGTCTGATTTTTGATGGTTTGCTGGTCATTGCGCAGGCGCGCGCGGCAAAGGAGCAGCCTAGTTCTACCGTCCCCACCATCGTAGCGGGCGCAATGGCATAAAAAAAACGGCCTTCATCGTGGAATGAAGGCCGTTTGCGCAACTCCCTTCTGTTCGCTGGAAAGGAATGCGGGGGGGCAAAAAACGGTTCTCAGCTCAGCAACCGCGTCAAGCAAGCTTGCAGATTGTTCGAAGGCTTGCGTGTGAAGCCGGTACGCGACCACAGGTGCAGGCGCCCCAGCGTGAAGGCTAGGATCAATTCCGCGCCGGTGACCGAGTCGGCCACGCCGTCGGCTTGCAGGCACAGTTTGAGCACGGCCTCGAAGCGCTCGAACATGGCGTTCATGCGGTTTTGCAGGCGCTCGTGTTCAAACACCAGCGCATCACCCGCCATAACACGACCCAAACCCGGGTTGGCTTCGGCAAACGCCAACATGCGCGTAACCAATTGCACGATCCGTTCACGTCCCGGTTCGGTGCTTTTGGCGGTTTCGCTGACCAGGCCGTCCACCGCCGATTCGATGAGTTCGAGCAGCGCTTCGAACATTTGCGCCTTGCTGGCGAAGTGCCGATACAGCGCCGCTTCGCTCACTTGCAGCCGTCCGGCCAGTAATGCGGTGGTGACACGCTCGCCGCCCGGTTGTTCGAGGATGTGCGCCAGTGTTTGCAGAATCTGCACGCGCCGCTCGCCAGGCTTGAGGCGCTTGCGGCGGCCAGGTACGGGTTCCGATTCCTCGGCGATGGTAGGCACGGTAACTTCAGCAACGGGCACACCCGCAAAGAAGCGGTCTGGCGCAACAGGAGCTTGTGCAAAGGAAAGTGATTGAATCGTGTTAGACATATAAAAAATGTATCTAAGTGTTACAGAACTTAGCGATGATACTCCATTTGAGAGTGTAGGGTGTCTCACTTTAGCAACAGTGGTAAATATCCCTTCCGTTTGCCTCTCGAAATGACGCGCTCAATGGCTACGGATCATGGTACCGAAAGCTTGATCGGAGAGTACCTCCAGCAACATGGCGTGTGGTACCCGTCCGTCGATGATATGCACGGCGTTGACGCCGCTTCTGGCTGCTTCCAGTGCACCGGAAATTTTTGGAATCATGCCTCCCGAAATTGTTCCCTCCTTGATCAAAGCGTCTATACCGAACGTGGAAAGTTCCGGCAGCAATTGCCCATCTTTGCCCAGTACACCGGGGATATTGGTGAGCATTAAAAGTTTTTCCGCTTGTAACTCCATGGCCAAGCGCGCAGCCACCACGTCGGCGTTGATGTTGTAGCTTTCATTGTGTTCGCCAAAACCGATCGGGCTGACCACCGGAATAAATTGGTCGCTCTGCAAAGCGCGCACGACCGCCGGGTCGATCGACTGGATGTCGCCGACTTGCCCCACGTCATGCCATACGTCGGGGTCGTGGGTGTCGCGCAGCTTCAGACGTGCGGCGCGGATCAAGCCGCCGTCGCGTCCAGTCAAGCCGACGGCCTTGCCGCCGGCCTGGTTGATTAAGCCGACAATGTCCTGCTGCACCTCGCCGGCCAGCACCCACTCGACCACCTCCATGGTTTCGGCATCGGTGACCCGCATTCCCTGGATAAAGCGCCCTTGCTTGCCCAGCCGCCCCAGCGCGGCCTCGATTTGCGGTCCGCCGCCATGCACTACCACCGGATTGATCCCCACCAGCTTGAGCAGCACCACGTCCTCGGCAAAAGCGGTTTGCAAGTTGGGGTCGGTCATAGCGTTGCCGCCATATTTGATAACCATCGTCTTGCCGTGGTAGCGACGGATGTAAGGCAGCGCCTGCGCCAAAACTTCGGCCTTGGCATGTGTGGGAAAAAGAGGAACGTCCTCAGTCATTGTCGGCGTATGTTAGTGAATTGTTATATTATATATACTAACATATCTTTGGGGCCAAACCTTCAGCGTATTTAATTACGGCCTAATTTTTAGGCTGACTGCCTGACGTTTTTTCACATGGCTCCCCGCCCTGAAAGCACCACGGGAACCGTTTTGAACACGATGACCCAGTCCACCCACAGCGACCAGTTGCGCACGTACCAACTGTCATAGCTGGCGCGATCTTCAAAGCTGGTGTGGCTGCGGCCGCTGATTTGCCATAACCCGGTGATGCCTGGACGCACCTGCGCGTAAAGCGTCAGCGCGTCGGCGGGGTAGCGCGACAGCTCGCGCCGCAGCAGCGGGCGCGGGCCGACCAGACTCATGTCGCCACACAGTACATTCCACAACTGCGGCAGTTCGTCGATACTCAGACGCCGCAGCCAGCGTCCTACAGACAGTATGCGCGGGTCATCGTCGAGCTTGAAATTACCCGCTTCGTAGCGCGCGTACAGGTCGGTTTGGGCGTGCGCCCAGTGGTTCAGGATGGTCTCCGCCTCGCGTACCATGGTGCGGAATTTGATAAACGCGAAGTCCATGCCGCCACGGCCAACGCGCATCTGGCGGTAGAACACGGGCGCGCCGTCCTCGCGCCAGATGCGCCAGGCGGCCCACGCCATCAACGGCGAGAAGGCCAGCAACAATAGTACAGATATGCTCACGTCCGTACCACGCTTGACGGTGCGAGACAGCGGGCTGAGCAATCGGTGCTGCAAGCGCAGAAACAGCACGTCATGGCTGAAAAAATGTTGCGCCTGCATTCCTTGGACCGGCAAGCCTTGCAAGGTTTGTGCGACGAAAACCTCGAACTGCCGCGCGTGTAGACGGCCCACCAGCGCCGCTAGCTTGGGGGGAACCGCGCCATCAAGGGCTAGAACAAGCGCCTCGCACCCCAGTCGGCGCGCCAGCGGTACCACGCCTTGCACCGCGTCCCGCCCTCTGTCTGGTCGCAAGGGGTACACGGGCAAGCGCCATGCCCATTGCGGCCGCTGTTCGGGCAGTTGTTCGGGTTGTAGAGATGGCGCGAGAATTTCAGCAAAACCGACGATGCGCAGCCCCAGATGCCGCTCGCGCTGGATTGCCTCCGCTGCCTCTTGGGCCGTACGGCCCGCGCCGACAATGAGCACCGCGCGCGACCAGCAGCCCAGTCCAATCAACGCCTCGCGTGCCAGCAGTCGTCCCAGTGGCAGCAGCACCAGTACCAGCCCCCACGCCAGCACGGGCAGCGTGCGGGTATTGGTGACCTGCAGAAAGAAGTTGAGCGCAAAATTTACCAGCGCCGCCAGCACAGCTTGCCGCCAGGCGACGCGCGTTTCCTCCCAGAACGCCGCGCGCCGCACATACTGGCCGCCTAGCGTCAGGGCCGCCATCACCAGCAGCGCCATCAGCGTGTACAGCCGCCCGCTGATCGTTGCCAGTGGAAACCATTCCCGCCCCCAGTCCGAGCGCCCGCTCCACGAAGCGAGCGCTACCGCGATTAGCCAGGCGATGAACATCGCCGCCGCATCCGCACCCAGCAGCGCGGCGGCGCGCGCGCGCACGGCACTGATCGGCTTGCTGCTAGCTAGGCGGTAAGAGGAACGGGCGCGGCGGCGGGACATGGATGGGGGAGAAAGGGAAAAACGGAACGGGCGGCTTTTTAGAATGATGCAACGCGCGACCCCACGCCGAGAGAGGACAACGGGTGAGGGAGAATCGCGCGGATTCTAGGTCGCCGCCGTGCCGTCCGCTTTGCTTGCCGCCCACCATGACCCAGCCCTTTCGTCGTCAACCCCGGCCTGTTACCGTTTCGGTGGTCAGTCATGCGCAGGGCGATCTGGTTGGGCTGCTGCTGCAAGACTTGGACCAGCATTGCCACGCCGTCGTTGACCGGGTCATTGTTACCTGTAACGTTCACGAGCCGTTGCCGTTCGCGCCCGGAGACTTTGGCGTACCGGTCGAAATCATCGCTAACGCTCGCCCTCAGGGCTTTGGCGCCAACCACAATCAGGCGTTTGCGCGCTGTGCCAGCGCCTGGTTTCTGATCGTCAACCCGGATGTGCGGCTAACCAACGATGCGCTGACAGCGCTGCTGGCGCGCGCGACCGGGCGCGACGCCCTCCTCGCGCCACAGGAAGTCGATCCCAACGGCGTACCGCTGGACGGCGTGCGCGGTCCCATCACTCCACTGGAACTGTTGCGCCGCCGTCTGTTGGGGCGTCCCGGTATGCCACCCCGGCGCGGCGGTTGGGTCAAGGGCATGTTCATGCTCGCGCGAGCCGAGGCTTTCCGGCAGGTGCGAGGATTCGACCCGCGCTTTTTCTTGTATGGCGAAGACGCCGACCTCTGCGCGCGGCTGCTGTTGGCTGGCTGGCAGGTTACGCATGTGCCGCAAGTGACGGTGACACACGCCTGGCAAAGAAGTAGCAAACATACGCTCAAACACCTGCGCTGGCACATCACCAGCCTGCTGCGATTGTGGACCAGTCGCGCCTTCTGGCGCTATTGGGCGCTGATACGGCGTTGGAATTCGTAACAAAAAGTTACATACTCTTCAGAGTCGATCTGATCGAGACTATCGATAGGTACTCATCCTTGCATGGCTTTTTCTCTGCTAGCATAAGGATGCTTTCCTTTTTACACTTGGCCGTTTAATCTATCAGGGTTGAATTCCCCGCTGCTCGCGGCGAAGGCAGGCTGAAGATCAGCTGTTTTTGACGGGTTGGGAGTTGTTTATGCCCTGCTTCTTGGAACGGGGTAATTAATTTTCTTGGCGCCGTGCTGGTACTTCTAATCCATGTTTGAGTCACCACAAGAATCAGCCTTGCATGTCTATGAACGAGAAATCAAGGATGACGAGCGCACGTCGCTGTCGGTATTAGCCGCGCGCATCGCACCGGGTGCGCGGGTGCTTGATCTGGGCTGCGGCAGCGGAGCGCTGGGGCGATTTCTGAACCGGCGCGATGGCCCGGGCGTGCCCATCGACGG
>JAIRRE010000326.1 GCA_031256125.1 Burkholderiaceae bacterium | reverse complement strand
CATACAAGGTGCTGGACCCACACAAAACCGAGTTGCGCTACAACAGCGAATGGAGCGATGCCTTAGGCGCGCGCGGCATGATCGCACTGGCGGCCAAATACACAGTGGCGCGGATGATGGAGCGCGAGGACTTCAACCAGCGCTTCAAGTCCGGTTCGCCGATCAGCGTGCATGAGTTTCTGTATCCGTTGATGCAGGGCTACGACTCGGTGGCGCTCAAGGCCGACCTAGAACTGGGCGGCACCGATCAGAAATTCAACCTGCTGATGGGCCGCCATTTGCAGCAGGAATACGGGCAGGAGCAGCAGTGCATCCTGACCATGCCGCTGCTGGAAGGGCTGGACGGCGTGGACAAGATGTCCAAGTCCAAGGGCAATTACGTCGGCATCACCGAACCGGCCAACACCATGTTCGCCAAGGTCATGTCAATCAGCGATGAATTGATGTGGCGCTGGTACACGCTGCTGTCGCTGTTGTCGCTGGCCGAAATCGGGCGGATCCGGCAAGAAGTTGACGCGGGCCGCAACCCGCGCGACGCCAAGGTGATGCTGGCGCGCGAGATCACGGCGCGCTTCCATTCGGCGGAGGCCGCCGAGGCCGCCGAGCGCGATTTCGTGCTGCGCAGCCGCGGCGGAGTGCCAGACCAGATTCCCGATGTGCAACTGGCCGCCGGAGCGGACGGCGCGCTGGGCATCGGGCTGGTGCTCAAGCAGGCGGGCCTGGCGCCTTCCACCAGCGAAGCCAACCGGCTGATCGACGGCGGCGGCGTGCGCGTCGATTCCGCCGTGGTCAGCGACAAGGGCCTCAAATTGAAGTCCGGCGTTTACGTCGTCCAAGTGGGCTAACGCAAGTTCGCGCGGGTGCATTTGAAATAGGATTTGGAATAACAAATGTCATCTCCCACTGCTCGTGGCGGGTCTTCTGCGCGCGTGTTGATGCTCGTCTCGGCGGGCGTAGCGGTCTTTACCATCGTGGCCAAAACGCTGGCCTGGCGGCTCACCGGGTCGGTGGGGTTGCTGGCCGACGCGCTGGAATCGCTGGTCAACCTGGCGGCGGCGCTGTTCGGCCTGTGGATGGTGACGGTGGCCGCACGCCCGGCGGATGACGATCACCCGTTCGGTCACGGCAAGGCGGAATATTTCTCATCGGCCTTCGAGGGGCTGATGATCTTTGCCGCCGCCATCGGCATTTTCTGGACCGCCATCCCGCGCCTGTGGGAACCCGAACCTTTGACGCGCATGGGGCTGGGACTGGTGCTCTCGCTGGTCAGTTCGGCGGCCAATGGCGCGCTGGCGCTGGTGATGCTGCGCGCCGCGCGCGCGCAGCGTTCCATCGCACTGGAGGCCGACGCGCGCCATCTGCTGGCGGACGTATGGACCTCGGCGGGCGTGCTGCTGGGCTTGCTGGTGGTCATGCTCACCGGCCAGTTGTGGCTCGACGCGGTGGTGGCCATTGCGGTGGCGGTGAACATCGTGCGCGAAGGCGCGCGGCTGATGTGGCGTTCCGCGCAGGGGCTGATGGACGTTGCCATGGAAGCACGCGATCGCGCCGCCATCGACGCCGTGCTGCTGCGCCACGCCCATCACGTCCACGCGGAAAAGCACGACGCCGACGAGCCGGTACGGTTCGATCACGTCGTTACCCGGTGCGCCGGGCAGCAGAGTTTCGTCGATCTGCATATGCATGTGCCCGGCATCTGGACGATGACGCGCGCCGCGCTGGCGCGCGATACCGTCGAGCGCGACTTGATGCACGCCGTTCCCGGCTTGCGCGCGCGCATTGAACTGTTGCCCATCGGCCAGGAATCCGCCGCCGAGTCGACACCGGAGATGGCCAACCTCTCACCATAGTCCGGGCGTTAAAAACACAGATTGTGTTGGCCTAGACGTTGAGTCCTGCTTCGGTTCTCGTCACGTCGTACACCGAACTCCAGTCTTTCTGGCCCCAGCCCAGCTCGATGCCCCGTGTCATCTTGCGCTGGATCGCTTCAGCGAAATCCCAGTGCACGCCTTGCTCTGCCGCAGCATTGACCATGAGCGTCACGTCCTTGAGACCGCCGCGGAGATCGAACCCCACGTCGTCGAATTCGCGCCGCCAGATTCGGGTGGCGTAGCCCTGCAAGACCGGCTGCGCCCAGAGCATACGGAACATCGTGTGCAGCATGGTCAACGGAACACCGGTTTTTTCGCCGAATGCGTAAATCTGCCCCATCAGGTCGATGATGGTCACGGCGGCATAGTTGGCCGCAAGTTTTGCCGCCGCCACCACCGCGTAATCTTCGCCCAGGTATTGAATTTGCCGGGTGTAGCCTTGCAAAACCTCGCGGCTGGTCTCGAAGACCGATGGCTTGCCGCAAACCAATGCCACGAGTTCACCAGCGGCGGCGGCATCGGGGCGTCCCAGCACCGGCGCCGCCAGGTATTCGCTGCCGTGTTTCGTATGCAGTGCGGCAAGACGGCGGGTCGCGTCCGCCGAAATCGTCGAAGCGCCGATATGAACCGCGCCCCGCTCAAGTCCCGCAAGAAGTCCGTCAGCCCCTTCAACCACGGCAAAAACCGCCGCATCGTTGGCGAGCGATGTTATGACGTATTGAGCGGCGCGCGCGGCCTCGGCGGGGGTTGCAGCCGTCTTTGCGCCCGCCTCGGCAAGCGCGCGCATCTTTTCTTCGCTGCGGTTGTAGACCGTGACCGGGAAGCCCGCCTGGAGCAGTCTATGAGCGATCCCGGAACCCATGCGGCCAAGACCGATAACCGCCACGGACGGTCTTGCCGCCGCCGCATCCTGGGATCGGCCTCGCGCCAGACGCCACCAGGTCTCCGAACCAGGCTGCGACTTCGCCGTCGCCTGCGATGTGCAGCCACTCATGGGCAAGGGCCGCCGGGACGGCGTCGGGGTCTGCGCTTCGCAGGACGCGTGTGGCCGTAGCCGCGTCTTTCCAGACCAGGGATACATCGGGGCTTGCGAGCGTGCCGCGCCGCGATAGCACAGCGCCGCCACAGAATACAAAGTATCTGGCCACGCTGGCGTCCCGAGTTCGTATCTGGACGATGCGGGCTCGATCACGGAGCTTGGCTTGTACCAAAGGTTGTTGCGCATTCCGGCGCAGCAGGATCGCCAGCCCCAATAGCATGAGTTCAAGCATCAGTTTCATGGTGCCGATACCTTTAAAAAAAGGGGAAAATGCTCTTAACATTATAGCAATGGGATGCCGCTTAATGCCAAGGATCGCCCAACCCTAGCGCCTCCAAAATTTGCGTTTCGCGCGCTTCCATAGCGCGGGCGTCTTCCCCACTGGTTTCGTGATCCCAGCCTTGGGCGTGCAGCGCACCGTGTACCAGCAGATGCGCGTAGTGCGCTCCCAAGGGTTTGCGCTGCTCGTGTGCCTCTCGTGCCACTACCGGCGCGCACAACACCAGGTCGGCCATGACCACGGGCTGCTCGGCATAGCCAAAGGTCAGTACGTTGGTGGCGTAGTCCTTGTGGCGAAAGTCGCGGTTGAGTTGCTGCCCTTCCGCTGCGCCGACGATGCGCACTGTGATTTCGGCGTCGCGCGCCAGCGCGTGACGAATCCAGCGCGCTACCGCGTGCCGGGGCAATGCGGCGCGGTGCGTGGCGAGGTCGCCGTCATCGTGGGTCAAGTCACGCGCAAATTGCAGCGACAGCGCCAGTTGGGGCAGCGTCATGGCGCATCCTTGGTGCTTTGGGGCTGGGGTCGCGCGGCGTCGTAGGCTTCGACGATGCGCGCCACCAGCGGATGCCGCACCACGTCGGCGCTGGTAAAGCGCGTGAAAGCCAGACCCTTGACGCGCCGCAGTACGCGCTCGGCGTCGATCAGGCCACTGGTGGCACCGCGCGGCAGGTCGATCTGGCTCACGTCGCCGGTGACCACGCAGGTGCTGCCAAAGCCGATGCGCGTCAAGAACATCTTCATCTGTTCGGGCGTGGTGTTCTGCGCTTCGTCCAGGATCACAAAAGCATGATTGAGCGTGCGCCCGCGCATGAAGGCCAGCGGCGCGATTTCGAGCTGCCCGCGCTCGAACGCCTTGGCGACGCGGTCGAACCCCATCAGGTCATACAGCGCGTCGTACAGCGGACGCAGATACGGATCGACCTTTTGCGTCAGGTCACCGGGCAGGAACCCCAGCCGCTCGCCCGCTTCCACCGCCGGGCGCGTGAGGATGATGCGCTGCACGCTGCTGCGCTCCAGCGCATCGACCGCACAGGCCACCGCCAGAAAGGTTTTGCCAGTGCCCGCCGGGCCGATACCGAAGGTGATGTCGTGCTGCGCGATGTGATCCAGATAAACGCTTTGGTTGGGCGTGCGCGCTTGCAGGTCGGCGCGGCGCGTATGCAGGCGCTGCGCGCCGCTGGCATCTTCAGCCAGCGCCGTATCGTCGCCGGCAAGCATCAGTTGCACCGTTTCGGCGCGGATCGGGCGCGCAGCCAGCTCATACAGTGCCTGCAACAGCGCCACTGCGCGCTCGGCCTGTTTTTTCGGCCCTTCGACGCGGAACTGCCCGCCCCGGCGCGTGATGGCGACCTGCAAGCCCGCTTCGATGCCGCGCAAGTGCTCATCCAGCGGCCCGCACAAATGCGCCAGGCGCGTGTTGTCGGCGGGCGTGAAGGCGTGGCGCAGGATCATGGCCGGCATTATGGCGATGCTTTATCGGCGGCCCTCCGGCACAATCCCACGATGCTTCCGATACTGTTTGCGCTGGCCGATGTTGCTGCTGTTCTGTTGATTGCCGTGCCCTGGCTGTGGCCGTTGACCTGGGGGCCGCTGGCGGCGGCGGAGCCTTATCTGGTCGCCGCGGCAACTGCCGCGGTGCTGCTGGCCTATTTGCCGTGGCGCGGCGCGCGGCGCGCATTTACCTTGGCCGCCCTGGGATGGGCGCTGGCCGCCACGCTCAGCGGCGTTATCGCACTGCTCCAGTATTTCCATTTGGAAAGCTGGGGTTGGCCGTTGATTAACCTGTCCCATGCCGGATATGCGTTCGGCAATTTGCGCCAGCCCAATCTGCTGGCCACGCATCTGGTGATCGGGCTGCTGGTGGCCTGGTGGTTGACGCGCGACCGGGAACTGCCGTGGCTGGTAACGGCGCTGGCCGCGCTGGTGATGCTGGCGGGATTGGCCGCCAGCGCTTCGCGGGTGGGCACGGTGGAGCTGATTGCGCTGGCGCTGCTGGTGGTGTATTGGGCATGGCGGAAGGAACGAGCGGTATTTCAATTCGCTCCCGCAGATGAGAGGGTGCGCGTTTTCTCCTGGCGTCTGGTCGCCGCCCTTGCGGTGGCGGCGGTATTGCTCTATCTGATCGCCGGGTGGTTGTTGTCGCTGTCCCTGCGCAATGTCGATGGTTTGGGCGGGCGCAATCTGATGGATCATTGGGAACACGGCGAGTCGGCGTGCGGCAGCCGTGTGGTGCTGTGGCGGGACGTGCTGTGGCTGATCGTCCAAAAGCCCCTGACCGGCTGGGGCTGGGGCAATCTGGCGTGGGCGCACTACATGGCGCCTTATGAAGAGGTGGGCCTGCCGCGCTTTTGCCACATCCTGGACAACGCGCACAACCTGCCGCTGCACCTGGCCGTAACGCTCGGCGTGCCCGCCACTGCCGCGATCGGCGCGCTGGCTCTGTGGCTGATCTGGCGCGGCCGCCCGTGGGGCGACACCGATCCGGCACGGCAACTGGCGTGGGGGGTGTTGTTGGCGATTGGCATCCACAGTCTGGTGGAATATCCGTTGTGGTACGGGCCGTTTCAAATTGCGGCGTTGCTGTGCCTGTGGCTGCTGTGGGCAACTCGGCACGGCGCGGATGCTGCCGCCCCTGCGCGCTGGCGCTGGCCATGCGGCACGCTGGCGCTGGCGCTACTGGCTTTTATCGGTTACGCGGGCTGGGACTATTGGCGTGTCGGGCAACTGTTTTTGGCCGAAGACCAGCGCGCTCCGATCTTCCGCCACAACACGATGGGTCAGGCCAAACGCTCGTGGCTATTCGCGGGTATCGTCAACTTTGCCGAAGTCACCACCCGTTCGACGACGCGCGAGAACGCGCCGATTCAACTGCGCGAGGCGCTCGAAACGCTGCACTTTTCACCCGAACCGCGCGTGATCGAAAAAGTGATAGCAAGCGCCGCGCTGCTAAGCGAGAACGGGGTGGCCAGCGAGCAACTGGCGCGCTTCAAGGCGTCATTTCCGGACGATCTACGGGCATGGAATGACGAAAACCACCGCATCTCCGAGGACGCGCAGCAGCAGTTTCAAGGCGCGGCATCCCAGCAGGGACTACCTTCGTCCGGCAGCGCCGCCGCGGATGCGGGCAAGAGCGCGCCGTCTTCCGCCATTGCTGCCCGGCGCGCGATCAAGCCTGGAAAAACTCCAATTCCACGCCACCGACGTTAACGCGGTCATGGTGCTGGAGCGTGATCGGGTTGGCATCGACTGAAACGCCATTGACGGTGGCCGTTTGTTCGCCCGTGACGTGGGCCAGGTCGTAGCCATGTCCGCGCCGGGTAATGGAGGCCACCGAAACGCCCGGCTTGCCAATGGTGGTCACAACCTTGGTTAGCGCCATGCTTCTGCCCGCAGAAACGCCATTGAGCACTTTTACGTGCGGGCCTTCGATGGCGTCGCCATTGAGCGTCGGCGGTCCGTGATGGGAAATGCTGCTGGGGATCGTGACTGCGCCGGCATCGCCGCTGGCGATTTCGTCGTGTTTTTCCAGGGGGGCCGACACAGTTTTGTCGACACTCTCCAAATACTGGATTTTGTAGCGGCCGATCTCGATACGATCGCCGTATTCAAGCGATTGCTTGCGGATGGCTTGACCGTTGACGTAAGTGCCGTTGGTACTGCCCAGGTCTTCCAGCAACACCTGGTTACCAGTAATCGTGATAACGGCATGTTCACCACTGACGGCCAAGTTGTCGATAACGATGTCGTTATAGGGACGTCGGCCTATGGTGGAACGGCTCTTGGTCAACTGGACTTGCTTGACCAGAATACCATCGAGGGACACGATCAGCTTGGGCATAATAATTCAAGTTCTCTTTATGGTGTCGGAAGCAAACGGCAGAACCGTTGTGCAATGTTCTCCTCAAGTTGTCGAAGATAACCGATTTTTGGAAACCTTTCTAGTATTGCAACCTCAACTTATTTCTCCACCCGAATCAGCGCTACTGTCACATTATCCTGTCCGCCATTGGCGTTGGCTTGGTCAACCAATGCCTGCGCCATGCCGGGCAGAGGCAGGCCACTGCCGAGCAGTTGCGCGATGTCAGCGTCGGATACCATGTTGGTTAGGCCATCGGAACATAGCAAATAAATGTTTCCTTTTTGCAACAATACGGTTTGGACATCCAGTGACACCGTGGCCTCAACGCCCAACCCGCGGGTGAGCAGGTTGTAGTGCGGCGAGACCGCCGCCTGTGCGGGCGTCATCAGGCCGGCGTCGAGTTGCTCCTGCAATAACGAATGATCGCGTGTGAGCCGCGTCAGCATCCCGTCGCACAGGCAATAAGCGCGTGAATCGCCAATGTGGCCAATCAGCATCTGCCCTTGGTATGCCAATGCCACGACCAGCGTGGTGCCCATGCCGGCGTGATCCGGGACGCAGGCCGCATCTTCAAAAATGGCGTGGTTGACCTCATCCACGCAGGTTTCCAGCGCCCGCAGCGCGTCGGACGCGGCACGCGGGCTTTCGTTTTCCGGCAGGGCGCTTGCGCTTTGTAACCAGCAGATCAGCCCGGCGCCGATGCCTTCCACAGCCATGCGGCTGGCGACTTCGCCGGCGTTGTAGCCGCCCAAGCCATCGGCCAGTACCACGAAGCCGTGCTCCGGCTCGACGCGCACCGCGTCTTCATTGTTGGTGCGCTTACGGCCCACGTCGGTGAGCGCTGCGAATTCGAGCGGAAAATCCTCAGCCAACATATTACCTACGCCATCAGAAAGTAGAGTGTGCATTTGTAATCATGTGTTTGTATCTGTACCGGCGAACATGCCATGAGATTACAAGGGTAATGATTGTGCACACAATCGGCGTTAGGCGCAACCCAAATCGCCCCGCAGTTCGTGCAGGGGCGTTTTGGGCCGGGCGGTTGCCCGCATCACAACAGTGATTTGAGCAGCTTGCCCATCTCCGACGGGTTGCGCGTGACTTTGAAGCCGCATTCCTCCATGATTGCGAGCTTGGCATCGGCAGTATCGGCCCCGCCGGAAATCAGCGCCCCGGCATGGCCCATGCGTTTGCCCGGCGGCGCGGTAACGCCGGCGATAAAGCCAACCACCGGCTTTTTCATATTGGCCTTGCACCAGCGCGCGGCGTCGGCCTCGTCGGGGCCACCAATTTCGCCGATCATGATGACGGCATCGGTTTGCGGGTCGTCATTGAACGCCTGCATCACATCCAGGTGCTTGATGCCGTTGATCGGGTCGCCGCCGATGCCCACGGCCGACGATTGACCAATGCCCAATTCGGACAGTTGCGCCACGGCTTCGTAGGTCAACGTACCCGAGCGGCTGACCACGCCCACACGCCCTTTTTTGTGGATATGACCGGGCATGATGCCGATCTTGATCTCATCGGGGGTGATGACGCCCGGGCAGTTCGGGCCGAGCAGCAGCGTCTTTTTGCCGCCCGCGGCTTGCTTGGCTTTCATCTTGCCCCGCACTTCCAGCATGTCGCGGATCGGGATGCCCTCGGTGATACAGATGACCAGGTCCAGGTCGGCATCCACCGCTTCCCAAATCGCAGCCGCTGCACCGGGCGGCGGCACATAGATCACGCTGGCGGTGGCGCCGGTCTGCGCCTTGGCCTCCTTGACGCTGCCAAAAATCGGCACGCCAAAAATTTTCTCGCCCGCCTTCTTGGGGTTGACGCCAGCGACAAAGCAGTTCTTGCCATTGGCGTATTCGATGCACTTTTCGGTGTGAAACTGCCCCGTCTTGCCGGTAATGCCCTGGGTAATGACGCGCGTATTTTTGTTGACGTAGATACTCATTTGGCTGCTCCCTTTTACTTAACCGCGGCAACGACTTTTTGCGCCGCCTCGGCCATGGTGTTGGCGCTGATGATGGGCAGGCCCGAGTCGGCCAGCATTTTTTTACCCAGTTCCTCGTTGGTGCCCTTCATGCGCACCACCAGCGGCACCTTCAGACTCACCGCCCGGCTGGCCGTGATGATGCCCGCCGCAATGGTGTCGCAGCGCATGATGCCGCCGAATATGTTGACCAAAATGGCCGACACTTTGGGATTGCGTAGCATGATTTTGAACGCCTCGGTCACTTTCTCAGGCGTGGCGCCGCCGCCCACATCCAGAAAGTTTGCCGGCTCGCCGCCAAACAGCTTGATGGTGTCCATAGTCGCCATCGCCAGTCCGGCGCCGTTGACCAAGCAGCCGATATTGCCGTCCAGACTGATGTAGGACAGGTCGAACTTGCTGGCCTCGACCTCGGCCGGGTCTTCCTCGTCTAGATCGCGCAGCGCCACGATTTCGGGATGGCGAAACAGCGCGTTGCTATCGAAATTGAACTTGGCATCCAGCGCGATCAGGTTGCCCTTGCCATCACGATTGAGCGGGTTGATTTCCACCAGACTGGCGTCGGTGTCCATGTAGCACTGGTAGAGCTTCTTGCACAGATCGACAAACTGTGGCATGGAGCCTTCCGGCAACCCGATGCCCCGGGCCAGTTCCCCGGCCTGCGCATCCGTCATGCCAACAATCGGATCAATGAACACTTTGATGATTTTCTCGGGCGTCTTGCGGGCGACCTCCTCGATCTCCATGCCGCCCTCGCTCGACGCGATCAAGGCCACCTTTTGCGTGGCGCGGTCGGTTACAACGGAGAGGTAGTACTCCTTCTGAATATCGGCGCCCTCTTCGATGTACAGGCGCCGCACTTTCTGGCCCTGCGGGCCGGTCTGGTGCGTGACCAGTTGCATACCCAAAATTTGCCCGGCGAGGGTTTTCACCTCCTCGGTACTCTTGGCGACCTTCACGCCGCCGCCTTTGCCGCGCCCACCGGCGTGAATCTGCGCCTTGACGACCCACACCGGGCCGCCGAGTTTTTGGGCAGCCTCAACCGCTTCTTGCACGGTAAACGCCGGAATACCGCGCGGTACCGGCACACCGAATTGACGCAAGAGCTCCTTGCCCTGATATTCGTGGATTTTCATGAAGCCTCTCGGAGAGTAATGACGATAAAGGCAGGCCACAGCTCTGGCAGTCTCACGAGACGCCGGGTCGCCCAGCGCAGTACCGGGGTGCGGATACCGCGGCCCCGACTCCGCGTGCGGGCAAATGTATCATGCGGCGCGGGTAGGCGTAAACCCCGTGTATCACGCCAATACATATTGCCCTGATGCTCCTGGGCGAGGAACTCCATAGGTGACCTCGACGCCAAGGCATAGTGGGGCCGGGTTTCGTTGAACCAGATCAGCCAGTCCAGCAGCTTGTCGTTGAAGGCATGGAAGTCTTCAAAAAGCAAGTCCTTGCGGAACTCGATGAACTCCTCCTGGATAGCGCGATTGAAGCGCTCGGCATTTGGGCGCCGTTCATTTCGGATGCGGCACTTACCCAAAGTTCAGATGTGGTACTGCGGCTTGGAGACCGCACAATCGGAGCCGCAATGAAATCCTCACGAAAGAGAAAGAACTTGCCATGAGCAATACCCCACCCGCCAGCGAACCG
>JAIRRE010000276.1 GCA_031256125.1 Burkholderiaceae bacterium | reverse complement strand
CGCTGCCAATTTGCGGTTGACAAATGCCGGGTTTCCGGTTACGAAAGAACATGGCCCTGCATTTTGATCTGACCGACTTGCAATTGATCGTTCACATCGGCGATTGGCACAGCCTGACGCGCGGCGCGGAAAAATCGCACCTTTCGCTGCCGGCGGCCAGCACGCGGGTCAAGAATCTGGAAGAACACTTTGGCACCCAGTTGCTTTACCGCTCCAGCCAGGGCGTGACCTTCTCCCCTTCGGGCCAGGCGCTGTTGCGTCACGCACGCGCGTTGATGCAGCAGGTGCAGCAATTGCGCGGCGATATGCAAGAGTTCGCGCGCGGCGTCAAGGGCCATGTGCGGGTGCTGGCCAATACCACCGCCATCACCGAGTTCATGCCCGGCGCGCTGGCGCGCTTTCTGACCGCGCACCCCGATGTCAACGTCGAATTGCGCGAGCGCCTGAGCTACGTCATCGTGCGCGCGGTGGCCGAAGGGTCGGCCGACATCGGCATCGTCGCCGGCGCGGGAACCGACCCGCAAATGCAATTCATTCCCTACCGCAACGACCGGCTGGTGCTCGTCACCGCCACAAGTCACCCGCTAGCGGGTCAGGGGGCGGTGGCGTTCGCCGACACGCTGGAAAACGACTACGTCGGCTTGCCGGAGGCCAGCGCGATTCACCCTTTTTTGATGCAAGCGGCGGCCACGCTGGGGCGCACCTTCAAATTCCGCGTCGAAGTCAGCAACTTCGAGGCGGTGTGCCGCATGATCGAAAGCGGCGTGGGCGTCGGCGTGATTCCCGAATCGGCGGCGCTGCGTCACGCGCACAGTCTGAACATCGCCATTGTTCCCCTCACCGACGCCTGGGCCGAACGGCGCCTGCACATCTGCGTCAAAGACCTGGCCGCCCTGCCGGTTTTCGCGCGCGAACTGGTGCGGACGCTGATCGATGAAGTGCCTGCCGGGGAGCGGACAGGGCACAGGGGCGATGGATCATCGGGCGCTCCGCCGCCGATTGATTCGGCCGCGTAATTCGTCAGCGCCAGCGCGTCAAAGCCACGTGCGGCGCTGCGGAGCGTGACGCGGCGCTACGCCTTGGACGCGGGTTTCATCGGCGGGGCTGCCGGGAACTTGGGCAGCGCGGGGTCCATGAAGTCCCACGACGGCGCGCTGCGGGTGTAAATGTTGATCTGCGGCTTGAATTGCTCCGGGTCATCGAGCGTTCCGGCGCGCACGGCGAGCACGCCCGGCATCACCGAAGGCTTGCCGAACAACTGCGATCCGCAATGTGGGCAAAAGCCCCGGCTGATCGGCTTGCCGCTATCGCCCAGCCGTTCGTACCACTTGACTTCGCCGCGGATCGTGATCGCCTCTTCGGGCACGAAGAAGGTCGGGGCATAGGCGCTGCCGGATGTTTTCTGGCAGTCGCGGCAATGGCAGTTGCCGGTGAACAGGGGCGCGCTGGAACAGGCATAAGTAACGGCTCCGCAGCAGCAGCTTCCAGACAGATTCATGATGAAGTCTCCATGTGTGCACTCGCATTGAATATGTGAGCGCTCGATATTATGGGCTGTGGGCGCGGTTTTGGACGTTCTCGCCCGGCGCGCCCGCCAGCGCCGCTTCCAGCCACAACGCGGCGACGAAACGCTTGTTGAACAGCAGCCACAGCAGTATCGGCACCACCGGGGGCAACATCAGCAACCCCAACTGATAGCCGTAGGCAATGGCATTGTTGGCCCAGGCCGAATAGCCCAGGTAAGCCGCGCCGGAAGGGCCGGAAAGCAGCGCCACATCGCGCAGCCATTCAAAGCAAATGCCCCAGGCCTGCACCGGAATCAGCAGCGCGCTGCCCAGCAGGCCCTTGAGCCACCAGTACGGCGTGCGCGCCACCAGCCGCGCGGCAATCAGCATCGCCCACAGCAGCACCAGCCCGTAGCCGTAACTGGGGTAGCTCACGTCGGACGAGAGTTCGCCCAGCGCGTCGCCGTGGGAACTGGGCACCCGCACCTGCACCAGGGTATTAAGCGTGGCCGTGACGCCGTGCAGCGTCCAGCTTTCGGTCCACGGAAAAAATGCCTTCATCGCCGTACCCGCCAGCCAGAGCGGTGGCGCGGCAAACCATGCGGCGCTCCAGTACCACAGCGGCAGCAGCACGATCAGGCACACGATGGATAGCAGCAGAAAGCGCCCGATTAGTGTGGACCGCATATCACACCCTCGCCCGCCGGGCCACCAGCCGCATCCAGATCAGCCAGACGATCAGCACGTCCAGCATGATGAGCGCCTGCCACATATACAGGTGCGCGAACTCGAACACCTTCATGCTCCATTGTCCGATGAAAAACAGTGTCACCACCCGGATGACGTTGACTATCTGCACCGCCGCGAAACCGATGAGGATGCCCCACAGCTTCATCAGCCACGGTGAGGGAAAAGCCAGCATCGCCGCCAGCAGCACGATAGCCGCTTCCACGCCGTTGCAGCCCGGCTCAATGGAAACGCCAAAACCGGTCCGAGCGCTTTGCAGTACCCGGCCATAGGAGATTACCGAGGGGTCGATCAACTTGACGATAGCCGCGCTAGCGTGCGCCACCAGCGCCGTCCACGGCGTAACCACTGCGGCCTGCACCGTGTTGAGCATTTCCACGCCGAACAGCACAGCCAGCACGAGCACGAAGATCAGAAAGAAACGCAGCATGGCAAGGATTGCAGGTTGTAGTCAAAGGCTACATCCTAACGGTGGAACGATAACTTTACGACATTGCGGGAGCGGCAAAGTACGCCATTCGGCCTTGATAATCAACAGATGCCTTGCGGGTTCTTTCATTATTTTGAGTTTGGCCATTTTCTGCGCCGCATCGCCACCCCGACGATGGCACTGATGATGCTATGCGCTTTCGTGCTGGCCTTGCCGGTGTCTGCCGCCGCACGGCCCAAGGCGGTTGCCAGGGCCGCGCATCGCGCCACTGTAGCGTTGCCGCCGGAAGTCGCACGGGCGCTGGCGCGCGCCGGGGTACCGGCGGCGCATGTGGCGATGGTGGTGGTTCCCATCGTGCCGCCGGGGGCGGTCGGTTCCGCGCTGACGGCGCAGGCCGCGCCGCGCCTGATCTGGCGCGCCGATGCGCCGATGAATCCGGCCTCGGTGATGAAGCTCGTCACCACCTATGCCGGACTGAATCTGCTGGGGCCGGATTACCTGTGGCAGACCCGCGTCTATACGCAAGGTGAAGTGACCGGCGGCGTGTTGCGCGGCAATCTGGTGATTGAAGGCGGGGGCGATCCCAAGCTGGTGGTGGAACGCCTGACCGCGCTGATGCAGGCCATTCAGGCGCAGGGCGTGCGCGCGGTGCATGGCGACATCCTGCTGTCCAACCGCGTGTTCGATTTACCGCCGCACGACCCGGCGGCGTTCGACGGCGATCCCTTGGAACCTTACAACGTCGGGCCGGATGGGCTGCTGGTCAACTTCGGCGCGCTGGTGTTCAAATTTTTCCCCGACCCGGCCACGGGCCGCGTGCGCGTGGAAACCGAACCGCCCATCGCGGGCGTGCAAATCCCCGCCGAAGTGCCGGGCGCGCCCGGCGCGTGCGGCAACTGGCGCGAGCAGCTCGCGCTGGACTTTCGTGACGCTGCCCAAGTGCGCTTCGCGGGCGCGTATCCGCTGACGTGCGGCGATCAGCAATGGCCAGTGGCGTATCCTGAAGCCGCGCAATTCGCGCCGCGCGTGATCGATGCCGTATGGCGCGCCAGTGGCGGCGCGCTAACCGGGCAAGTCCGGTGGCTCAATGGGCCGCTGCCTGCGCATATCAAACCGCTGTTTACGGGTGATTCGCTGCCGCTGACCGACATCATTGCGGACATCAACAAGTTTTCCAACGACGTGATGGCGCAACAGTTGTTCCTGACGTTATCGGTGGCGGGCAACGGCGGTGGACGGTACACAGGCTTGGGGCGCGGCAGCTTTGTGCGGTCCCGTGCGCGCGTGGCGCGCTGGTGGCGCGACCGTTTTGGGCTACGCGCCGCGCCCACGCTGGAAAACGGAGCGGGCCTGTCGCGCGTCGAGCGCATCAGCGCCGCTTCGCTTATAGCGCTGTTGCGGCAGGCCGCCAACGATCCGGCGGTCAGCGGCCCGTTTATTCAATCGCTGTCGGTGGCCGGGGTGGACGGCACTATGGCGCGCCTGGCCGTGCGCCATCCGGGGTCAGTCGCCATCGGCAGGGCCGAACTGAAAACAGGCACTCTACGCGACGTAGCTGCCGTAGCTGGGTATGCGCAGGGCCGCTCTGGCCGCACCTATGCCGTGGTGGGCCTAGTCAACGACCCCAACGCCCCCGCCGCGCGCACGGCGCTGGACCGGCTGGTCGAATGGGCGATCAAGGATTGAGGCTGGAGGCAACTGTCATCCTGCGCGCAGCAAAGCGTAGCCGCAGGATCGAGCAAATCTAGGCGCTGGTGCCGGGCGTTACGGTACGCGCCCCGCCGGGGGTGCCGCCGGTGCCGATGGCCGCGCCCGCGCCCAGCTTGCCCGCGCCACCGGCGGGGGTTACCGTGGCGGTGGAGGCGATGACGATGGCGCCCGGCGCGCCTGCCGGCGGAGTGCCGCTGATGTGAGCGGCGCCGGAGCCGATGCCCGCGCTGCCGTAGCCATTATCGGAATTGCCGCCGGTGGCCGTTACTTTGGCGTGGCCGGTGATGGTGATGTTGCCGCCCGCACCGCTCCAGCCGCCGCCGATGCCCGCGCCGGAGACGCCAAACCCAATCATGTTGCTGCCGCCGTGTGCATCGACCGTGCCGCCGGTGATGACGATGGCGCCGCCGCTGCCGCTCCAGCCGCCACCAATGCCCGCGCCGCAGGTGTTACTGCGCGCGGTGACGGTGCCGCCGTGAATGATGATGTTTCCGCCCGCGCCGTTCCAGCCGCCGCCGATGCCCGCGCCCATGTTGTCGCCGGTGGCGGTGAACGCGCCGCCGTTGATGGTGATGGCCCCGCCCGCGGCGTTGTAGCTGCCGCCGATGCCCGCGCTGTTGCCGCTACCGCTGGCCGCATTGACCGCGCCGCCGGTGATGGTGATGACACCGCCTGTGCCGCCGCTGTCGCCCTCCGCTTTGCCGCCACCGCCGCCGATGCCCGCGGCGTCGTTGCCGCCGGTAGCGTTGACCGTACCGCCGTTGATGGTGATGCTACCGGTGGCGCTGCCCGGGTTGCCGCCGATACCTGCGCCGCCGCTGCCGCCAGTTACCGTCAGCACGCCCATGCTGCCGCCGGTGGACTGGGCATGTACTGTCAGGCTGTTGCCGGCAGTCACGCTGATACCGGCGTGGTTGGTGGTTCCAGTGGCAATCAGGCTGCTGCCGTCGGCCAGGATCAGATTAACGCTGCCGCGGATGGTTAGCGACGTGCCGCCGGGGCAGGCGATGGCGCCGCTGACCAGATACCAGCCGGTGTTCAGCGTAGCGGGGCTGCAATGGGTCATCTCGATGGCGCTGGGTGCTGTTTGCGGTTTGCCCGCAGCGTCCAGATAAGGCACGTTGGCAACCGCTCGCGCTTGCGCCGCCAGCGGCGCGAGCACAAGGGCCGGGAACCAGGCGAGAAGGCGCAGCCAAGGCCGCCATCCGGTGAAACTGCGTACAACTTGCGCTTGCATGGTCATGCTCTCCCGCTGGTGTTGGTGACGGTTGTTCACCGTGGCGCACGGCGAAGGTTCGCATTCTGCCAAAGCGGGCAGGATTGGCAAAACAAATCTCCCACTGAACCGCTACGTTGCCCGTCTCGATGCTCCTGATGGGTTCCTTGTGAGGATGAGGGCACTTACAAAGCCATTTATGAAACCGGCGTCCACAAACTTCAAGTCAGAAGGCGTCGAGTTGAAAGCGTACAATAACCTTACTGCCTATGTGGCAGGCAGTAAAGGAGAACGACATGGCGTGGGAAATTCTGTTCGAAACCGATATCGGTTTGCTGAGCTTGTTCACTATCGTATTCATCATCTGCATGGCGATCTACCTGTTCTTTTTCGTGCGCAACCATATGCAGGATGAAGAACGTCAACTGAAGCGTTGAACGTTCGGGCGTTTCGTAGAACAGGCCGGAGACGGCGTTGCGCCGATTCATGGATCGGCGGGTTTGCCATTGGGCCAATGACAGTTCAAAGCAAGGCAGGCTGTCGCCTGTCTTGGTGAGCGTGTGGCGGATAAAAACACGCTACTTAAGTGCCTGCTTCGTAGAGCAGGCGCATCGGGATCATTGGCCCGGCAACATCACCACCGGTCAATCAACCGCTGGTAGCCGTTGCTGCCATAAGTGCTGCTGCTGAACATGAGTTGCACGGCGGGCGTGAAATGCCGGTCGTCGGCGAACATATAGGTGTTGTAGCTGGAATCGGTCAGCGTATTGGTGTTGCAGGTTAGCGCCGTGGGCGTGGTGCAGACCGGCGTGGTGGCGTTGGTCAGCGCGTAATTACCCGGTGTGCTGTGCACCAGGTTGTAGAACAGCGCCGCGTCCAGATACAACACCGTCGCCCCCAGGTCGTTGATGTCGATCAGCAGTTGGTCGTTGAAATCGACCGTCAATTTGCTGATGCCGCCGAGGTCCAAGCCGGTACTTGTCGCCCAGGGCGAAATGCTGATGTCGTAAACCCCCGTGACTACCACGTGCGTGCCGCCGCTTTGCGTAAGTTGGCGCACCTGCCCGGCCAGCGTCGTAGCTGCCGCTTGTACGGTGGCGGTGGTGGCGGCGGAAATGCCGGTCTGCGCGACGGCCTGGATGATGTCGGCCACGCCGCCGTTGATGAACACCAGGTCGTTGTTGGCAATCGTGGTGGCGGCCAGCATCTGGCTGATTTGCGTCTGCACGCTGGGGGCGTTGGTGCCGCTGACCGTATCGGGACTGGCGATAAAGGCATAGGCTTGCGCCCAAGCCGTGCCGCCCTGATTGGCCGGGGCAACCGGCGCCACATTGTTGTAATAGGTCGCCATCTGTTGCAGCCAGGTTGGGCTGCCGTCGTTAACCGTGGGCAGGGAGCCGGTCTGGCCCTGGTCGCAAAAGCCGTCGCCGACGATTAGAAAGCGTTGCGGATTCAGGCGGTCGGCCACGCTGCTGGAACCGCAGCCCGCCAGCATCAGCGCAGCGCCGGAACCGGCACAGGCAAGAAAGGCGCGGCGGGAAAGGGACAGAGGCTGGGTCATATTCGGAATCTCGGAGGCAAAAAGGAAATGCGGATTAGTGTAGCGGGGGCGGACTGGGCGCGTGGCGGCCAGCGCAAAGCTCACGCACTCGCCGCCGCGCGCAGCAGGCGGTCGATTACACCTTCCCATTCCGGCGCGGCGGGCGGGGTTTCAATCCAGATCAGCCGTGCGCCCGCGTCGTCGAACCCGCGCAGCACGGCAAACAGTTGCTGCGCGGCGGCTTGCGGGTCGTCGGGCATACGGCGTGCGATGAGTTGGTTGGCCACCGGCGGCAGCGGCGTGCGTGTCCATATGGCAATGGCGTGAGCGGCACTGTTGGCTTCGTCGCCTAGCAAATCGAGCGCGGCGTGCAATTCATCCGTGCCCATCAAGCGCACTTTGGCGCGCGGCGCGTAATGCGCGGTGAGGGTACCCGGCGCGCGCGGATCGGCTGACGACAGCTCTTGTTTCGATAGCACGCGCTGACCGGCAGCCTGCTCGATGGCGGCGCGCGCAAGCTGGCCGGGCCGCAGCAACACCGGCGCGCCGCGCGTGCAATCGACGATGGCCGATTCGATGCCGACCGCGCACGGGCCGCCGTCGAGCACCAGCAAATCGTTGCCGAACTCGGCGGCCACATGCGCTGCCATGGTCGGACTGACGCGCCCGAAGCGGTTGGCGCTGGGCGCGGCCAGCCCCGTTACGCCGCGCGCCGCGCAGGCCGCGAGCAAGGCTTGCGCCACTGGATGGATAGGACACCGCAGGCCGATCGAATCCTGCCCGCCCGCCGCTGCGCTGGCCACGCTTGCGCGGCGCGGCAGGATCAGCGTCAGCGGGCCAGGCCAGAACGCCCGCATCAGGCGCTGCGCCAGCGGCGGAATGGCGGCGGCAAAGTCTGGCGCGCGCGCGGCATCGGCCACGTGCACGATCAGCGGATGGCCGGCGGGCCGCCCCTTGGCGGCATAGATACGGCGCACCGCCACGTCGTCCGCGGCGTTGGCCGCCAGGCCATAAACGGTTTCGGTGGGGATGCCCACCAGTTCGCCCGATGCCAACGCTTGCGCCGCGCGCTCGATGGCTTCGCCGTGTTGACCGTCCAGGATCATGGCGCGTGGCACTCGTGGTTCAGAACGGCGCGATGCCCAGCAGTTGGGCCGCGGCCCGCGCCTGCGCCAGCGCCTGCTGTGCATCGGGCGCGGTAAACGTCAGATGGCCCATCTTGCGGCCGGGCCGCGCCTGGCGCTTGCCGTATAGGTGCAGATGCGCGCCGGGCAATTGCAGCACCTGCTGCCACGGCGGCGTACGCGGCGTGGGATTTAGACTTGATGGCGCATCGAACCACAACTCACCCATCAGGTTGAGCATCACGGCGGCGCTGTGCTGGCGCGGCTGCGTCAGCGGCAGACCGGCAAGCGTGCGCACCTGCAAATCGAATTGCGACAGGTCGCAGGCATCGACCGTGTAGTGACCGCTGTTGTGCGGGCGCGGGGCCATTTCGTTGACGATCAGGCGGCCATCGGCCAGCACGAAAAATTCGACGCACAGCACGCCCACGTAATCGAGTTCGTGTGCTATTGCAAGCGTAGCATCGTTGGCTTGTTTGGTAATGGATGCCGAGACGTTTCCGGCATACACCTCGGTCACCGCCAGAATCCCGCCGCGGTGCAGGTTGCGCTGCACCGGTAGGCTCACGGCCTGTCCGTCGCGCCCGCGCGCCACGATCACCGAACATTCCGCCGCCAGCGGCAGGCGCTGCTCCAGCACACAGGGCGCGCGTTTGAATCGCTGCCACGCGGCGGCCAGCTCAGCGCGGGCAGTGATCTGGGCCTGTCCCTTGCCGTCGTAGCCCAGTCGGGCGGTTTTCAGGATGCCGGGCAGCAAGTCGCCGCGCACCGCGTCCAGATCCGCCTCATGTTCGATCACGGCATACGGCGCGGGCGCGATGCCGCTGGCCGCCGCGCAGCGCGCGAAGTGGGCTTTCTCGCGGATACGATCCTGCGCGATGGCGACCGCCTGTGCAGCGGGCGCGACTGGCCGCATGCGGGCCAGTTCAGCCAGGCTTTCAGCGGGGACGTTCTCGAATTCGGTGGTAATGGCCTGCGCCCGTTCAGCCAGTTGGCGCAAGGCCACCGGGTCGCGGTAATCGGCACAAATCTGTGCGTGCGCCACGCGCCCGGCGGGGCTGTCGGGGTCGGGGTCGAGCACCACGGTCTCGTAACCCAGCGCCTGCGCGGCGTGCACGAACATGCGCCCCAGTTGCCCGCCACCCAGCACGCCCAGCGTCGCGGGGGGAAGCTCCGGCGCGTTCGGCGGCCCCGGCAGGATCGATAGCGCCGTCATGACGCGGGCGAATTCAGTGGTAGAGCGGACGCGCGCGCGGCGGCGGTCTGCTCGGCGCGAAAGGCGTCCAGCCGCGCGCGCAGCGCCGCATCGCGCGTGGCCAGCAGCGCTACCGCGAACAGCGCCGCGTTGGCCGCACCCGCCGCGCCGATGGCGAACGTCGCCACCGGCACGCCCTTGGGCATCTGCACGATGGAATAAAGCGAATCCAGGCCGCTCAAAGCCTTGCTGGGTACCGGCACGCCCAGCACCGGCACGGTGGTTTTGGCCGCCAGCATCCCCGGCAAATGCGCCGCGCCGCCCGCTCCGGCGATGATGGCTTGCAGCCCGCGCGCGGCGGCGCTCTGGGCGTAGGCGAACATGTCGTCGGGCATGCGGTGCGCCGAGACCACCCGCGCTTCGTGCGCGATACCGAACTGTTGGAGAATGCGGGTGGCGTGCTGCATCGTCTCCCAATCGGAAACCGACCCCATCACCACGCCAACGTCAACATTTGCTTGCCCTTGCGCCTGATTCATAGGCCGCCCGCCTTTTTCTGTTTGCCTAAACTGTAAATTTTACGAATCTCGAAATGATCGACGCCACCCTGAAAAATTTTGAATCCGAGGTCATTGCCGCCTCGCTGCAAACGCCCGTGCTGGTGGACTTCTGGGCGCCCTGGTGCGGGCCGTGCAAGACGCTCTCGCCGGTGCTGGAAAAGCTCGAAGCCGAATACGCCGGGCGCTTCAAGCTGGTCAAGATTAACTCGGATGACGAGCAGCAAATTGCCGCCGCGTTCGGCATTCGCAGCATCCCCACTTGCATCCTCATCAAAGGCGGCCAGCCGGTGGACGGCTTCATGGGCGCGGTGCCCGAAGGCCAGTTGCGCCAGTTTCTCGACAAGCACGTGCCCAGCACCGGCGCGCTGCAAGCCGAGGCCGGGCGTGATGAAGCCGACGCGCTGCTGGACGCGGGCGACACCGGTGCGGCGCTGGCGCATCTGCAAGCTGCGCTTGACGCCGATCCTGGCAACGACGACGCACGCTTCGATTACGCGCGCCTGCTCATCGCCACCGGCGCGCTGGCCGATGCGCAGGCCACGATTGCGCAGCCGCTCACGCGCGAACCCAAAGCGCAGCGCTTTCAGGCGCTGGCGGCGTGGATCGATGCCCTGCTGTTCGCGCAAACCGATCCGCGCGGGCAGTGGCCTTTGACGCAATTCGACGCCCTCATCGCGCAAAACAAGCGCGACTTCGCGGCGCGCTACGACAAGGCACGGGTGCTTATCGCCACCGGGGAATGGCCGCAGGCGATGGACGAACTGCTGGAAATCATCATGCGCGACAAAGCCTGGAACGATGAGGCCGCGCGCAAGCTCTATGTCGCCATCTTGGAACTGCTCACGCCGCCGCCGGCCAAGCCCGCCGCCGCGCAGGGGCCAAGCGCGGGCGGCATCGAACTGACCGGCAAGGCCGCCAAAACCGAAGACCCGCGCGCCGAACTGGTCTCTGCTTACCGGCGCAGGCTGTCGATGGCGTTGCATTGACCGTGCGCGTTTGCGGTCTTGGTCTGGAGACAGTGCGGTTCAATTCCCCCTCCACAGTGCTTGTCAGGGCATGATTTTGTTCAGAAACACGTCATTCCGGGTTGGACGGCGGTACTGTGCGAATGAGACTCACTGATCGGCTGTCAGGCAAGGGTTTGTCGTTTTATACGCCTACAACGCAATAGGATCGAAGCCGGCGGATTGGTTCAGCGTTGTCTTAACCACACGCGCTTGAGTGGCGTCAACATTGATAGCGCTGTGAACGCTCCATTGGGCAGGGGTAATATCAAGCGCAACTCTTGGGACAGGCGTTACAGGCGAGGGGCGATGTGCCCATAGCCAAGGATTTTTATCGCAACCTGGATGTAAAAAAATGTGACTCTAGTTCAATGTTTATGCCGGCGACGCCAAGGTGAGTACTTGATTTTGATTCGATTTTGAGCATTTATTGAGATTGCCTGCTCCCGGACGGCTGCTCCGGTTTGTGCGAGGGGCGTTTTTTTGCTCCTAACCCATATAAGTAACGAGCGTGACGAATGTTTCGTTTTGTTTCAGCGGTTGCAGGTCACGATAAATGTCCTATAAAATGGCTGTATGAGGAGCCGGGTTACCCTGTTACGCTTGATTTGGGCGCTGTGCCTGTGCGGTGCGGGCGTGCTGGGGTCTGTGCAGGCGTGGCCCGATCCGGTATGGCCGTTGTCCGACGCAGCAACTGGCGGCACCGATACCAGCGCTGCCAATATCAGCGCCCCTAGCCCAGCGGCCAGCGCGGACACGGATGCAGAGGCCAATACCGGTACGGGCCTGACGCCGCCGTCCGATTTTGCCCAAGACCAGAGCACAGCCGCAGCACATCCCGTTGCCACGCCGGTGTGGCCAATCGCAGGGTCGGATACGTCGGCTGTGGTGAGCAAGTCTTTGGCCTTGGTTCAACTCAAAGCTGTGGGCAAACTGCGCTTGGGCCGCGAGTTGGGCGAGGGCATTGCAAGCTGGTATGGGCCGCGTTTTTATGGCCGCCGCACCGCCAATGGCGAAAAGTTCGATCGCTACGCGCTCACCGCCGCGAACAAGACGCTGCCGCTGGGTACCCGCGTGGTTGTGAGTAATCCGCGGACCGGCAAACAGATCGTGGTGCGCATCAACGACCGTGGCCCCTATTTGGGTAACCGGATTCTCGATTTGAGCGAGGCTGCTGCCAAGGCGCTTGGGTTCAAGACCCGTGGCCTGGACTGGGTGGTGATGAACGAGGTGTTGCCGCCAACGGCTACACCCGCAGCCGGGACGCAGGAGCAGACATCCGATTTCCCAGCGGCCCCAGTCGTTACGGCCGAGGCGCAAGATGCGGAGCCTGACTATGCATTGGCGCTCAAGTCGCCGCCAGAAGCGGGTACTGCGGCTGCGCCCGCCAATGCCGCCAAGTTGTCGCCTTCCGGCGCCGTGATTCCACTGGCGAAAAAACGCACTCGCGCTAAAAACACGGTGTTCCGTTCACCTCATTTACCGGGTTCGCCTCCTCGGACATCCGATCCAGTGGCGTATGCGGTTGCTATCAGCGCGGCGGCTAGTGTGCAAGCCGCTGCTAACGATAATATGCCGGGGAGATAGTGTTGCCAATTTGCGCGGCACTTTAGGCGCGGGAGGCTTTTGATGCACGGGAGGGGTGCGTGAAGTTTTCAACCTTTTTCCCCTCTTTATTGGCAGCCGGACCCACTCGATGCGCGTAGAGAAAATTCTTTTGCCGTTACGATTGCCAGGCCAGAGTAACGAATTAGCCGTTACGATAGCTCCCGGTCAAGTTATCGACCGCATTACTTCCCGATATTTACAGGAGTACTCCCATGGCATTGCAAGGTCCGTTTTTTGGCAAGCGCGAGGGCGATCAGCCCCTGACACCACCCCGTAATCCGGCAGCAGGCCCGGCAAGTGGGTCGCTGACTACCGCTGCTTCGCATCCCGTGTCGCCGCCAGGCCCTGTTTCGGCTACGGCGCCGAGTGCATCGCCGTTTGGCATGATGCCTGCGGCCTCGACCATGGCGTCGCCGACAACGACGGTATCGGAAAACAGCGCCAAGCTCACCGTCGGCCACAACATCAAGCTCAAAGGTGTGGAGATTACCGATTGCGATACGCTGGTGATCGAGGGCACGGTGGAGGCAACGGTCAATTCGCGCGTGCTCCAGATCGCCGAGCCGGGCGCTTACAAAGGCGCGGCGGAAATTGATCTGGCCGAGGTGCGCGGGGTGTTCGACGGCAACCTGACGGCGCGGCAAAAACTGGTGATCTTTGCCACGGGTAAGGTTACCGGCAAGATCCGCTACGGCAAGATCGTGATCGAAGAAGGCGGCCAGATTTCCGGCGACATCACCGTCCACGGGGGCGGCGACAAGAAATCGGGCAATGTCAAGAGCGAGGCGACCTGATCGCGTTTTCATCCGGCGCGCGGCGGCGGCGAGTATCGTCGTCGCGCTGTTGATGGTCGGCTGCGCCAGCAATGCGCCGACCGATCATGGTCAGGTGCAGGGCGAGTCGTACGCCAAGGGCGAGTGGTTGCAAAGCGACGGCAACCGCATCACCCAGATTGCCATGCGCGCCAACGAGGCTAGCCTGCTACTGCTGGCCGACAAGCTCTATCGCCGCAATCCGCGGGAATGGCGCAAGACCGCCGCCACGCGCGCGGCGGCGCTGGCCCAGGTAACCGCCGCCGTGCAGCAGGATCAACTGTGGCCGGCGTTGAACGGTCAGCGCGACGTGGCGGCGCTTTCGCTGGCGCTCTCGCCCGATTTCACAGGCGACCGCGTGGCCGCTTTCATCATTGCCTGTCACGACACCATCGTTACCGCGCACGGTGGCAGGCGCGACTTTTACTATCTGGATGGCATCGACCCGCAGCACATCTACAACGCCGCGCGCGACATGGAAATCGCGCTGTGGCTGTTGACTACCCGGCGCAATGCCGAAGGCCAGCCCCTGTTGCTGGCCAACGAAATCGGGCCGCAAGGACGCAACCTGAGCTTCGAGCGCGAATTCGGCAAGATCATTGGCCGGCTGGATCTGCTGGCGGTTTACATGACCGAACGCTACCGGCGCGCGGGCATCAATTACGTGCAGGGGCTACTGATGGCTCCGGTGCTGGCTTTTGCTCCGGTACATTGAGTTCGCCCATGACCAGCGCCGCATCGTAGGTATCGGCTTTGGCCGACGACATAGCTGCGCCGTTTCTGCTACGCTGAT
>JAIRRE010000239.1 GCA_031256125.1 Burkholderiaceae bacterium | reverse complement strand
CGCCGCCAATTGCGCCGATCCAAGCGATATTGCGCGTCTGGTGGATGAAACCCTGCAACGGCTGGGCGATATCGACATCCTGGTCAACAACGCCGGGGCCACCTGGGGCGCGCCGGCGGAGGACTACCCGCTTGACGCCTGGGACAAGGTGATGAGCCTGAACGTGCGCGGCTATTTCCTGCTCAGCCAGCAAGTCGCGCGCCGCAGCATGATAGGCCGCAAGCGCGGCCGCATCGTCAACGTCGCCTCCATCGCCGGACTGGGCGGCAATCGACCGGAGGCGATGCAGACCATCGCCTACAACACCAGCAAGGCGGCGGTGATCAACTTCACACGCTCGCTGGCCACCGAATGGGGACGGCACGGCATCACCGTCAACGCCATCTGTCCGGGTTTTTTCCCCAGCAAGATGACGCGCGGCACGCTCGAACGCCTGGGCGAAGACCAGTTGGCGGTGCACGCGCCCTTGCTGCGGCTGGGCGACGATGAAGACCTCAAGGGCATCACCCTGCTGTATGCCAGCGACGCCGGCAAGCACATTACCGGCCAGTGGCTGGCCGTCGATGGCGGCGTCAGTGCGTTGATCGGCTGAGGCGGGGAGGCTGGCGTTGAGCATTCCCTTTGGCGTTGCCATTCCGTTCGTCGAGCAGGTGTTGGGCCTGACGCTTGAAGCCTTCGCCGATGGCGCATCCACCCTGCATTTCCGGCCCCGGCCCGAGCACTGCAACTCGTTCAGCGTGGTGCATGGCGGCGTGGTGATGACCTTGCTGGATGTGGCGATGGCGACCGCCGCGCGCAGCGTGCGGCGGGATGTCGGCGTCGTCACCATCGAGATGAAAACCAGCTTCATGCGCCCCACGCCCGCCAGAAGTGGCGCCACGGGCGGCGATTCCGGCGGTGATACGGATAGCGGCGCGCTGATCGTTGGCCAAGGGCGCCTGCTGCACTACACCCGCAACATCGCCTTCACGGAAGGCCGCGTGTTCGACGCCCATGGCAACCTGTGCGCGATGGCTACCGGCACTTTCCGTTATGTACCCCGCGCCGTGGAGCGGCCCATGGTGACGGATTAGACCTGGGGCGAACTGCTTTTTTGACACAACCCAAAAGGAGACGACAACCATGATGACCGACTTCACCGGCAAAACCGCTGTGCTGACCGGTGCGGCTTCCGGCTTTGGCCTGGAATGCGCGCGCATCGCCGCGCGGCGCGGCATGACCGTGGTACTGGCGGACGTGCAACCCGATACGCTGGCCGCCGCCGAAGCGGAGATTCAGGCGCTGGGCGCGCGGACCCTGACGCGGCGGGTAGACGTATCCCAGCCCGATGCGGTCGCCGCATTGGCGCAAGAGGTCGCGCAAACTTTCGGCGCGCCGCACTTCGTCTTCAACAACGCGGGCGTGGGCAACGGCGGCCTGGTGTGGGAGAGCAGCGTGGCCGATTGGCAATGGGTGCTGGGCGTCAATCTCTGGGGCGTCATCAACGGCGTGCACAGCTTCACGCCGTTGATGCTCGATGCCGCCCGGCGCGACCCGGATTGGCGCGGCCATATCGTCAACACCGCCAGCATGGCGGGGCTGCTTACGCCGCCCAACATGGGCGTTTACAACGTCAGCAAACACGCCGTGGTGGCGCTGACTGAAACGCTGTATCAGGATTTGCGGCTGGTGACCGATCAAATCAGCGCCAGCGTGCTGTGCCCCTATTTCGTACCCACCGGCATCACCCGCAGCGAGCGCAATCGCCCAGCGGATCTGCCGGCGTGCGAGCAAACCGTCAGCCAGCGCGTCGGCCAAGCCATGAGCGACAAGGCCGTTGGCAGCGGCAAGGTCACCGCCGCCGAGGTCGCGCACAAGGTGTTCGAGGCCATTGAGCACGATCAGTTCTACATCTTCAGCCACCCCAAGGCGCTGGGCAACGTGCAATCGCGCATGGACGCTATCGTCCAGCACCGCAACCCGCCAGACCCGTTCGAGGCGCGGCCCGAAATCGGAGAACAATTGCGGCAGGCGCTGCGGCGGTAGTGCCATTGGCGATTTCCGGGATACGCCCGTTTCCTCTCTTTTTGGACAGGGGAAATGGGTGTAACGAGGTATGTACGAAAAGGTACACGCGATGACAACAATCGAGTGGTCAGATTTTGAGAAAGTGGACCTCCGGGTCGGTACCGTAATTGACGCCAAACTCAACGTCAAGGCGCGCAAACCCGCATACGCCCTGACCATTGATCTGGGGCCCTTGGGAACGCGCCAGTCCAGCGCACAAATAACCGATCATTACATGACAGAGAGTCTCATCGGTCGGCAGGTGCTATGTGTATGCAATTTCGCACCGAAGCATATTGCCGGAGTGAAATCGGAAGTGTTAGTGACGGGCGTGCACGATACTGCTGGAAAGGTCGTGTTGGCGGGTTTCGAGCACCCAGTCCCTAATGGAACTCGCCTGCTTTAATCTAAGATACAACTATTGGCATCATATGCCTAATCTATCCTATTATCAATTATAAAGCAACCGCACGCCAGAAATGAATTAAAGGAGTTGTCCCATGAAAATAAGTGAAATGGAAACCCCGGCCCTTATTCTGGACCTGGATAAAATGAGGAAAAATATCCATGCCATGCAAGAACTGGTAGCAACTTGCGGCATTCCTTTGCGGCCGCATTACAAATCACATAAATGTCCGCAAGTAGCCCATTGGCAGATGGAGGCCGGAGCCATTGGCATGACCTGCGCCAAACTTGGAGAGGCCGAAGATTTGGTCAATTCAGGCATCAAAGATATTCTCATTGCCAACCAAATCATCCATCCGGCCAAATTTGCCCGCTTGGCTTATCTCGCCAAAGTCTGTCATCTGGGAGTTTGCGTCGATCATGAAGAAAATATTTATAATCTCGAAAAGGCCGTTGCGCTTGCCGGTTCAACTCTGTACTGCCTGATTGAATACGAAGTGGGTATGCACCGTTGCGGAGTGGATACCAAGGAAGAATTTTTACGCCTGGCAAAAATTATCAACGCCAGTCCGCACTTGGTGTATGAAGGCATTCAGGCTTATGCCGGACACATGGCTCACTGGAAAGATTATGAGACGCGCAAAGATGGTTCACACCAAGTGGACCTTCGCGTAAAGGAACTGATTGATTACCTCACGGAACACGGGTTGCCACCGAAAAAAGTTAGCGGAATCAGCACAGGCACTTCGATGTTTAAATTTAAAGGCATTTATAATGAAATGCAGGCTGGCAGCTATCTTTTCATGGACGGCGCATACGGCGAAATGAATTTGAATTTCATCAATGCGCTTTTTATCCTATCGGAA
>JAIRRE010000237.1 GCA_031256125.1 Burkholderiaceae bacterium | reverse complement strand
ATCCAGACATCAACAACCGTTACATGTAAGTAGTTGCAACACTAATGCCACACCAATAATAGGCACTCACGCCGATACTTAGCGTCGTAAAACGTGACAAATTGTAAAGAGTAGGCATTCTATCACTGATGCCGACGGGAGCGTACCGGATCGGCGCCGTGCCACCTGGCACAAAAAGTCACATCACTTTGTGGTGGTGACGGGACAAGGCGCACGTCTTGGCTTTTCAGGCCGGAAATGGGGGAACCCTCCGCCGCAGTGCCTGCGAAGGGCAGTTTCAGCCGTGACTCATCTGGCGTGTTCGCAAGCGTCCCTCGAAGGCTTCATGCGCTCCGGCCCTGCTCATCGGCTTGGCCCCGCATCTCCATGCCCGTTTTAATCGCCGCTGCCACGTTGCGGGCGGCAGTTTCCACGTTATCCCCTGCTTGGCGCAGGGCTTCTTCAAGCGTGCCGATGCGGTGCAGCGCAGCAAACAGCGCGTCGATGCCGTGCGCAGACACCACACCCGCATCGCGGCTCAAACTGCCGGCAATCGCGATCACCGGCTTGCCGTAGCGGCGCGCCATGCGCGCCACGCCAATGGGCGTTTTGCCATGCACGGTCTGGGCGTCGATTCGCCCTTCCCCGGTAATCACCAGATCGGCATCGCGCACGATAGCCGCCAACCCCAGCGTTTCCATCACCAGTTCGATACCTGGCCTGATGCGCGCCCGCAGAAAAGCCAACAGCGCGGCCCCCATGCCTCCGGCCGCGCCGGCGCCAGGCACAGCGGCTACCGACGACCCCAGATCACGCTCAATCAAGCTCGCATAATGGGCCAGATACACATCGAGTTGCTCCACCATGGACGGCGTGGCGCCTTTTTGCGGGCCAAAGATTGCCGATGCGCCCTGGGGGCCGGTTAAAGGGTTATCGACATCGCAGGCCACTTCGACCCGGCAGCGCGCCAGCCGCGCATCCAGCCCGCTCGCGTCGATCCGCGCCAAATCGGCCAAGCCCTGCGCGCCTGGGCCTATGGGCAGACCCTGCTGGTCGAGCAAGCGCGCACCCAAGGCTTGCACCATGCCCGCGCCGCCATCGTTGGTGGCGCTGCCGCCGATACCGATGATGAATTGGGTGGCCCCCGCATCCAGCGCCGCCCGGATCAGTTCGCCGGTACCCCGCGACGTGGTTTGCATCGGGTTGCGCTGACTGGGCGGTACCAGCGCCAGACCGCTGGCCGCCGCCATTTCAATCACTGCGCTTGGCTGTGGCGCGTCAATTAGTCCGTAAACCGCAGGTACGGGCCGGCCCAGCGGCCCGGTTACCGTCAACACAACTTTGCGCCCGCGCGCCGCCGCGACCAGCGCATCCACCGTCCCTTCCCCCCCATCGGCCAGCGGCACTTTAACGTAATCAGCGCATGGGAATACGGCCCGAAAACCCGCTTCAATCCGGTCGGCAACAGCCGGCGCGGACAGACTTTCCTTGTAGGAATCAGGTGCGATGACGATTTTCATGGGTTAAGGATGTTCTGCATAAATCGAGCGTCAAGCGGGCGCTGCGGATCGGGATGGGATGCAAAGCGCAAAGCGCAAACCGCAGCCATAGCTATGGCGAAGATTTGCAACGCAGCAGACCGCCCGAGTCCGCAGATGCACGCGGCGCGGCGACTTGTGCAGAGCATCCTTAATGGTTGAGCCGCCCTTGCGCTGAATAAACAGCGTCACTGCGGGCAACGCGACCGCATGAGCCGGGAATAACAGTGCGCCGCTACCCCGTTAGCCTGCCGTTGCAGTGTGAACAGACATGCTGAACATTGTAGAGAAGCAGGCAACTTTTGAATGTGTCCAGCCTCACGCATTCCCGCCAGCGCCAGGTCTTTCCATGAACCAGATGCAACCAGTCAAACCAGGCATAGCTGCCTGAGACTGGCCTGCACACCGGCACTGCGCTGTTTGGCCGCATCCTGCCATCAGGGTCGCGCTTCAGCCCGGTCAGCCGCCTATGCGTGAGATTAAAGCGTCGAAAAATACCAATAGCCTCTGATAACAATTATTAATATCATTCCACATCAAAGTAAATAAATGTAAAAAATTGTTAGGTCGATATCCATCCTCCGATAGAGCGCAGTTTATGATGTTACGTGAGTTATTGTTGACGTAACACAAGTTACGTAACATGATGCTACAAATCCAATCGCTGATTCTTGTGGTCAAACAAGCGTGCGATGAAACTTTCCAGGATTTTTACAGGAGCAACCTCAAAATGGCACTTGAGATCACCGTCACCAGCAAAGCAACTCATGTTACAACTGTTGTAACGGGGCCGCAAATCACCCTCTCGGCATTGTCCGTCGTCGAATTACCGATTGCGCACACCCAGATTAAATCCCTGGCCCGTCATGGCAATGATCTGCTCATTACCACCCTGGACGGCCAAGTCATCGTCGTTCACGGGTTCTTCGCCGATGACCAGGCCGGTCACAACGATCTGGTATTCCAGGACGATGGCGGGCTGTGGCAACCCGACTGGGCCGACCTGAACACGCTGCCCGACGGCGGCAGTGCCATCTTTGATCCGGCCGCATTGCCCGACGGCGAGTCTGCGCCTCTGGACGCTATCGACCCGTTGCTCGATTCAGCCGCATCAACCGTACCGGCGGACGCTTCGGCGGGCGATGTGGGTCTTGATTGGCTGCCGCTGGCCATTGCAACCACTGGCTTTGCCACCGCGCTAGGCGCCCGCGGCAGCGGCGGCGTTAACAACACGGATACCGATACCACTGTCAACCCGCCGCTCAAACCGCCTTCGGGCGCCACGCTCACGCCCAATCCCGATGGCACCCTGACCGTCTCGGGCACGGGCACGCCGGGCGACCAGGTCAAAGTCGTCTTTCCCGACGGCAGCTTCCAAATCGCCAATGTCCAGCCCGACGGCACCTACAGCGCCACCAGCAGCACGCCGCAGAACATCGGCGACGTGACGCTTACCACCCTGGACAGTTCAGGCCATCAGAGCGACCCCAGCACCCTCCACTACAC
>JAIRRE010000230.1 GCA_031256125.1 Burkholderiaceae bacterium | reverse complement strand
CACCGCGCGGGCAACGGGCTGATCGTGGGTGAACCCTCAGGCGCGCAAACGCCGCCAACGCCACGCTTGGCGGCGCTGGCCAGCCTGCTGCGACGCGCGGGGTTCGACACCACCGTGTCGCGCCAAATCCAGGCCGACATCTGGTACAAGCTGTGGGGCAACATGACGGTGAACCCGGCCTGCATCCTCACCGGCACGACCGCCGACAAGCTGCTGGCCGACGACTTGGCGCGCGGCTTCATGAGCGCGGTGATGCTGGAGGCGCGTGACATCGGCGCACGGCTGGGCATCCCGATTGCGGGCAGTGTTGAGGAGCGCCACGCCATCACACGCCAGCTCGGCGCGCTCAAGCCGTCCATGCTGCAAGACATGGAGGCGGGCAAGCCGGTAGAGCTGGACGCGCTGGTTACCGTGGTGCGCGAATTGGGGCAACTGACGGGCATCGCCACGCCGTTTACCGATGCGCTGTTGGGACTGGCGCGCGTATGTGCGCGGGCCAAAGGACTCTATCCAGAGTAAAGCGGCAACAAGGGATAGCAAGCGCTTGGCTTATTGCGCCACGGCGTAGCCTTCTTCGGCGATAGCTTTAGCCAGTACATCGCGCGAGGCATCTGATTGCACCTCGACGCGGTTTTGAGCGCGGTCGATCTTGACTTGCGCTTGCGGATCGACTTGCTTAACGGCGCGCGTGACGGCCTGCTCGCAATGGTTGCAGGTCATGCCGGTAACGGTGAAAGTCTGGTTCATGATGGGGGCCTTTTCCTGAAGTAGCCCCGATGATGCGCCCGAATGTTCCCGCCTTACCAGCATCCAGGTTTTGACGGGGAGTTTCCACGAAGGTTCACACTTGCGCCATGACGATGACGACGACCATGACTCGCGACGCTGCATCACCGGCGGCCACGCTTGATCTGGGCGTGGGCGGTATGACGTGCGCGTCTTGCGTGGCGCGGGTGGAGCGCGCGCTGCGCAAAGTGCCGGGGGTGCAGGAAGCCACCGTCAATCTGGCGACTGAAAGCGCGCGCGTTCAGTTCGACGGCGATGCCGTCGAGTTGACGCCGCGCCTCAAACGCGCGGTGCGCGATGCGGGTTACGAGCCGCGCGCCGCGGACGCGGCGTTGCAGGAAGATGGCGCTTCGCCCTGGGCCGGTTTCGGGCCGGTTGCCATCGGCCTGCTGCTGTGCCTGCCGCTGCTCGCGCCGATGCTGTTGCTGCCGTGGGGCATGCATTGGATGCTGCCTGCGTGGGCGCAATGTCTGCTGGCCGCGCCGGTGCAGTTGGGGCTGGGCGCGCGCTTTTACCGCGCGGGCTGGCACGCGCTCAAATCGGGCAGCGGCAATATGGATTTGCTGGTGGCCGTGGGCACCAGCGCGGCTTGGGGCTTATCGCTGTGGTTGTGGTTGGCGTCGGGGCATGACGTGCCGCCGCATCTCTACTTTGAAAGCGCCGCCGTGGTCATTACGCTGGTGCGGCTGGGCAAGTGGCTGGAAGCGCGCGCCAAGCGCCAGACCAGCGCCGCCATCCGCGCGTTGCGGCGGCTGCGGCCCGAAGTGGCGCATTTGATCGATTGGGACGGCGAGCGCGATCTGCCCGCCGACGAGTTGCGCGTTGGCGACCGCCTGGCGGTACGGCCCGGCGAGCGCATTCCCGCCGACGGCGTGGTGGAAGAAGGCGCGACGCAGGCCGACGAATCGCTGCTCACCGGCGAGCCGCTGCCCGTGCCCAAAACCGTGGGCGACAAACTCACCGGCGGCGCAGTAAACGGCTCGGGCCGGGTGGTGCTGCGCGTTACGGCCACGGGCGCGCAAAGCGTGCTGGCGCACATCATCGCGCTAGTGCAGGACGCGCAAGCGGCCAAGGCCCTGGTGCAGCGGCTGGTGGACCGGGCGGCGGCGGTGTTCGTGCCGACGGTGCTGGTTCTGGCGCTGCTGACCCTGGCCGGCTGGTGGCTGGCGAGTGCGGGCGTGGAAACCGCCGTGGTGCGCGCGGTGGCGGTGCTGGTCATCGCCTGCCCGTGCGCGCTGGGGCTGGCTACGCCCACGGCCATCATGGCTGGCACTGGCGCGGCAGCGCGCGCGGGCATTCTGGTCAAAGATGGGCAGGCGCTGGAACTGGCGCAGCGCGTAGCGGTGATTGTTTTGGACAAGACCGGCACGCTGACCGCCGGGCAACCGCGCCTGTTGGGCTGCACGCCTTTGGGCGGCATGGCGGAAAACGAGGCGCTGCGTTTGGCCGCCAGTCTGCAATCGGGCAGCGAACATCCGCTGGCGCGCGCGGTGCTGGCCGCCGCGCACGAGCGCAGCTTACCGCTGGCCGCGCCGCAGAACGTGCAGGCGCTGCCGGGTCAGGGCGTGCGGGGCCAAGTCGAAGGCCAGACGCTGCTGCTGGGCAGTTTGCCGTGGCTAGGCGAATTGGGCGCTGATCTGGATACGGCGGCAAGCGCCTTGCGCCAGGCCCATCCCGGGGCGACGCTTTCCGCGCTGGCGCGGCGCACAGACACCGATGACCACGACGCGCCCGAACCGCTGACGCTGTTGGCGCTATTGGCCTTCGGCGACAAACCCAGACCCGGCGCAGCGGCGGCCATCGCGCGGCTGCGCGCGCAAGGCATCCGCTGCATCATGGTTTCGGGCGACAACCCGGAGGCTGCCAGCGTGATGGCGCGGCGGCTCGGCCTGCAACCGGAAAACGGCGAAGTGCTGGCGGGCGTGCTGCCGGAGGGCAAGGTGGCGGTGGTTGCCGCACTCAAACAAGGCAACGCTGAACCGATCAGGGGCCATCCCTCTCCCCAACCCCTCCCCCGCGAGCGGGGGAGGGGCTTGCCCGTTTCTCCCGAACCGCTCTTCCACGAGCGGGAGAGGGGCTTGCCTTTCTCCCCTCGCCCGCTTGCGGGAGAGGGGCATGGGAAGAGGGTATGTGTCGCCATGGTTGGCGATGGTCTCAACGACGCGCCAGCGCTGGCCGCCGCCGATGTGGGCATCGCTATGGGCGGCGGCGCGGATGCGGCGCTGCACGCCGCCGGCATCACGCTGATGCGCGGCGACCCGCTGCTGGTGCCGGCCGCGCTGGACATCGCCCGCCGCACGGTTGCCAAGATCCGGCAGAACCTGTTCTGGGCTTTCATCTACAACGTGGCGGGCATCCCGCTGGCGGCTTTGGGCTACCTCAACCCGATGGTCGCTGGCGCGGCGATGGCGCTGTCGTCGGTCAGCGTGATGGGCAACGCGCTGCTGCTGGCGCGCTGGCGGCCAGATCAGCCCAGCGCCGGATAGTCGGTATAGCCTTTTTCCCAGCCGCCGTAGAGAGTGGCCGGGTCTGGTTGCACGAACGGGCTGTGTGCTTTCAGGCGCGCCGCCAGGTCGGGCATGGCAATGAATGGCCGGCCGAATGACACCAGATCAGCCGCGCCGCTGGCGATGGCAGCTTCGGCCATCTGGGCGTCGTAGCCGTTGTTGACCATCCACGCGCCATGGCCGCCGGCCAGCCGGTAGGCGGATTTGGCGGCGGCGCAGTCGAATGGTCGGTCGTCAATGACACGCGGGCCGCCGGTTGCGCCTTCGACCATGTGGATGAACGCCAGTCCCAGCGGCGCGAGTTGTTGCAGCACATAGGTGTAAAGCGGCTGCGGGTCGGCGTCCACGATGTCGTTAGCGGGCGTGACCGGCGACAGGCGAATGCCCACGCGGCCCCTGCCCACTGCATCGGCCACAGCGCGCGTGACTTCGAGCAGCAGGCGAGCGCGGTTTTCGATGTCGCCGCCGTAATCGTCGCGCCGGTGATTGGCGCCGGTCTTGAGGAATTGTTCGAGCAAATAGCCGTTGGCGGCGTGGATTTCCACCGCGTCGAAGCCCGCGCTCTTGATGGCGTTTTCCGCCGCCACGGCGTAATCGCGCACGATGCCGGGCAGCTCGTCCTGGCGCAGTTCGCGCGGCGCGCTGGCGGGCACGAAGCTGCCCTGGCCCTGCGCATCGAATACGTAGGTTCGGGTGTTCGCGGCGATGGGCGAAGGTGCGACTGGCGCTTGTCCGCCCGGTTGCAGGTTGGTGTGCGAAATGCGGCCGACGTGCCAAAGCTGCGCGGCGATCGCGCCGCCTGCTTTATGTACGGCGGCGGTGACTTGCTTCCAGCCTTCGATTTGCGCGGTGCTCCAGACCCCCGGCACGTCGGCATAACCCACGCCTTGCGGACTGATGGCCACGCCCTCGCTGACGATCAGCCCCGCGCCGGTGGCCGGGTTGGCGCGCTGGGCGTAATAGGTCGCCATCAGCGCATTCGGCAGGTTGCCCCGCGCGCGGTTGCGCGTGACCGGGGCCATGACGATGCGGCTCTTGAGCGCGAGCGCACCGGCTTGCAAAGGATCGAATAGAGAGGTCATAGCGGCAAAAGGTTTGGGTTAGAGCAGCCCTTCGGCTTTCATCGCCGCCTGCACCGCCGGACGGGCGGCCACGCGCTCGCGCAGCGCCTTCAGGTTGGACAGCGCCGCAATATCCAGGCCGACGCGCTCTGCCCAGTTGGTGACGGTAAACAGGTAGGCATCGGCCACCGTGAAATCCTCGCCCATCAGGTAGTGTTTGCCCTTGAGTTCGCCGTCGATCCACTTCAGGCGCCCCAGCAGGCGATCCTTGGAAGTAGCTTTGTAGGCGTCAGGCGTGGCCGGATTGAACAGCGGGCCGAAGTTCTTGTGCAGTTCGGTGCTGATGAAAGTCAGCCATTCTTGCAGGCGATAGTGCGCCAGCGTGCCGTGGGCGGGCGCGAGGCGCTTTTGCGGCACCTGATCGGCGATGTATTGCAGGATCGCCGGACCTTCGCGCAGACGGTTGCCGTCGGCCAATTCGAGCACGGGGATATAGCCCAGCGGGTTGATGGTGTAGAAGTCGGTGCCATCTTCCAGTTTGTGGGTTTTGGTGCTGGCCAGCACGGCGGTGTAGGGCAGGCCCGATTCTTCCAGCGCAATGTGAGATGCAAGCGAGCAGGC
>JAIRRE010000226.1 GCA_031256125.1 Burkholderiaceae bacterium | reverse complement strand
CTCAGGCATATTATTATTTATAAATATATTATCATTATTTGGGATGCGAATATAAGATGTTATTCCAATTCCACCCCATACAATTTGTCCATATGTAGTACACCATAGCTTGGATTGTGGCATTTCATAAAACTTTGATGTAATATCATCATTATTTACGAATTTAACCATATTGATAATGAAATCACGTTCTTCCTGATTCATTACAATAATATCATTGCGCCCAGATCGGATACCAGACCGCACCATCGTTGGATTAAGTACTATCGATGGATTAACAAAAACCCCCCAAACGAAAGCAATAATAATTAAAATGATGGCAACAGGGCTAATATTTTTTTTAATATTTGATTTAGAATTCAATTTAGAATATGGCTCTATGAATCCACACCCAAAGACAAAAATCAGCATCGCCCCGCAACACATGAATAAAAGAAACGGATATAGAAATTTTAAATTGAATTTATCTTTATGCCATAAATAAAAAATAGGTATTAAAATAATAATTGAACAAAGAGTTGAATAAACAACAACCAAAGGAGTACGCAAGAATTTTTTTAATCTAATTTTTCGACATTTTAAGCTAATGATCCAAATAAATGGGAACACCGCAACTACACTACTCAGTAAAATAATAGCACATAGTAATGTAAATATTATTGCCACAAAAATCCAATCACCCACTGAAAATCCATTCGGCACGATCCCTTCTTCCAAGCAGTAAAATATAATTATCAAAAAACCAAAACCAGCAAATAAACCGCCTAAACTACTGCTAATTTTTAGCCAATCGCCAATCCATTCATTAATATATTTTAGTTTTTCTTTTAATGATTTTTCTTCTGACGGTTTTCCCATTTATAACACTCCTTCAATCAAAGGCGTCCATATCATATTCAAGCCAAACTGGAAATCTTCAATAATCGGCTTTCACCTGTCTGAAATCACCAGTTTGTCCCTACGGTCTGCAACGCCGCGCGGGTGTAGCCCATCATTTCAGTAATCGCCTGTGCGAAATTTGCCGCCGAACCACGCATGGCCACCAGACCCTCGGCGTCGATATGGTGCCGCACCTCGGCATCGTTGGCTTGCGTATTGACCACCTGATTGAGTCTCCGCACGATCTGCGGCGGCGTATCCGCCGGAGCCAAAAAGCCATACATGGAAAACAGATTGGCGCCGGGAAACCCCAGCTCGGCCAGCGTCGGCACGTAGGGCAGTTCCTCCCTGATCCGCGCAGGCGCGGCTATCGCCAGCGGGCGCAACAGACCCGATTTAATATGAGGAATAACCGGTAGAAAAGCATCCGTCGTCAGCACGCCGAATTTACCCTCGCGCACGTCTTTAATGGAATATCCGGTCAAAGACCAAAATGCTTGACTGGTCCGCATATATGGATTTGGCTTGGGAACCGGACGCGCAGCGCTGAACAGCGCGATGTCCACGCCCGCCTTCGCCTTGATCTGTTGCAAGATCAAGCTCTCCAGGGATACAGAGACAGCACCGGGCGTGGTGGCCCAGCGAATCGCGCCGGGCTTTTGTTTGGCGTGCGCCAGCAATGCCGGCAAATCAGGCACATCCCGCGCGGACAGCGCCGGGGTGGCGAGCAGCAGCACCGGCTTGGCAAATACGCTGGCCACCGGCGTGAAATCCTTGTCCGGGTTATAGGGCTTGCTGGCCGGGAATAGATAAGGAACCCGCGTCAGCCAATCGGTATCGGTAAACGCCAACGCCAGCCCATCCGGTGCGGCCTTGATCAGCGCCGCCAAGCTGGCCTGACCCGACAAATTGCTGGTTGTGACGTTGGTTCGGAGTTCATCCCCGATACGGTCGGCCAGAAACATCTGCATCATGTTATCGGCCAGCCCGTCAGGCGCGAAAACCTTGACTGGCTTGCCGTTTGGCCAAATCCCCGAAGCTGGCGATGCGGGTGCGGCCGCTGACGCAGCCCATACCGGCATGGCAGACGATGCCAACGCGCCCAGACTGGAACCAAACACCCAGCCCAAAGCCTGTCGGCGCGAAAGAAAACGGGGTTGCGTCATGATGTGCGGCAAGGGAATAAAAATGAACATTTTGCCTGCCCCATATGAAGCGGAGCTTTGTCATCGAAGAATTCAACGCCGGGCAAGTAAGAGCGAAGTGCAAACGATCTGTCACCCCGGGTTGCGTTCAAACTTTTCATAGGACGTATAGAACGCCGTGTCACGCACGCACCGCGCATCATCCCTCACCGTCTGACAGATGATCCGCACAACCAGCCAGCCATGGATGCACCCGCCTCTGCTCGACGCTGGACACGCGCCCCGCAATGTCACCCTCACCCGCGCGGGTGGTGCTTGGCGTGCAAATCTTTGAGCCGTTCGCGCGCCACATGGGTGTAGATGGTGGTGGTGGAAATATCGGCGTGCCCCAGCAGCATCTGCACCGCGCGCAAATCCGCGCCGTGGTTGAGCAAATGCGTGGCAAAGGCATGGCGCAGCGTGTGCGGCGAGAGCGGCGCAGTTACGCCCGACTGCACGGCGTAACGCTTGACGAGCTTCCAGAACATCACGCGCGACATGGCAGTGCCCGCTTTGGCGCCGCCGCCGGTGACGAACAGCGCGTCGCTGGTATGCGCGCCTAGCACCGTAGGCCGGCCTTCGCGCAGCCAGCGTTCCAGCCAGTCGCGCGCCACTTCGCCGAACGGCACCAGCCGCTCCTTGCCACCTTTGCCGGTAACACGCAGCACATCTTCGGTCAGGCTGATCTGGAAGGTCTTCAACCCGACCAGCTCGCTCACCCGTAAGCCGCTGGCGTACATCAGCTCCAGCATGGCACGGTCGCGCAGACCCAGCGGCGCGGCCACGTCGGGCGCGGCCAGCAGCGCTTCCACTTGCGCTTCAGTCAGCGTCTTGGGCACGCGCAGCGGCTGCTTGGCGGTGAGCAAACGCAACGTCGGGTCGGCGTCGATCAGGCGCTCGCGCAATGCCCAGCGGAAGTAGCGCTTGAATACCGTCAGTCGCCGGTTGGCGGACGTGGCGCGACCCGCCGCGCGCGCCGCAAAGTAAGCGTGCAGGTGATATTCCTGCGTCTGGCGCAAGGCCAAGCCGTGCTCGGTCTGGAGCCAGCGCGCGTACAGCGTCAGATCGCGCCGGTAGGCCGCCAGCGTATTGGCCGCCAGGCCGTCTTCGAGCCACAGCGCGTCGATGAAAGCGTCAATGCCGGGATCGGCGGCAGCCGAATCAGCGGAGGAGGGTGCAAAGTCAGATGCGGACACGTCCCCGATTGTGCAAGCATAAAATTTAAAGTTCTGTTTTTTATCCGTTTGAACTCATCCACATGTCCCTCTTTTCCGCCGTCGCAATGGCCCCGCGCGACCCCATTCTGGGCCTTACCGAACAGTTCGTGGCCGACGCCAATCCCAGCAAAGTCAACCTGGGCGTGGGCGTTTATCTGGACGACAGCGGCAAGATTCCGCTGCTCGCCTGCGTGCAGGCCGCCGAGCGCGCCATGGCGGAAAAGCCCGCGCCGCGCGGCTATCTGCCCATCGACGGCTTGGCAGCCTACGACGCGGGCGTCAAGGCGCTGGTGTTCGGCGCGGATTCCGAGGTGGTGAAAAACGGTCGTGTCGCCACCGTGCAAGCGCTGGGCGGCACCGGCGGACTAAAGATCGGCGCGGACTTTCTGCGTCACCTCTCACCTCAGGCCAAGGTGCTGATTTCCAACCCGAGCTGGGAAAATCACCGTGCCCTGTTCACGCAGGCGGGTTTTACGGTCGAGCCTTACCGTTATTACGACGCCGCCACGCGCGGACTGGACTTCGCCGGGATGCTGGCCGACCTGAAGGCTGCCGCGCCGGGCACCATCGTGGTGCTGCACGCCTGCTGCCACAACCCCACCGGCTCCGACCTTGCGCCCGAACAGTGGGATCAAGTCGTTGCCGCCGTCAAGGCCGGGGGGTTGACGCCGTTTCTGGACATGGCCTATCAAGGTTTTGCCACCGGCCTGGCGGAAGACGGCGCGGCGGTCGGCAAATTTGTCGCGGCGGGTTTGTCGTGCCTGGTCGCCACGTCTTTCTCCAAGAGCTTCAGCCTGTACGGCGAGCGCGTGGGCGCGCTCTCGGTGGTCAGCGCGGACAAGGACGAAGCCGCGCGCATCCTGAGCCAACTTAAGATCATGGCGCGCACCAACTACAGCAACCCGCCCATTCATGGCGCGGCGATGGTGGCCGCGGTGCTGGCCAACCCCGAATGGCGCGTGCTGTGGGAGCAGGAACTGGGCGGTATGCGCACCCGCATCAAGACCATGCGCCAGCGCCTGGCCGAGGGCCTGAAGGCGGCGGGCGTGAAACAGGACACCAGCTTCATCACCCGCCAGATCGGCATGTTCAGCTATTCGGGCCTGACCAAGGAACAGATGCAGCGCCTGCGCGGCGAGTTCGGCGTCTATGGCACCGATGCCGGCCGCCTATGCGTGGCCGCGCTCAACAGCAAGAACGTCGATTACGTCTGCCAGGCTATTGCCAAGGTGATGTGAGGCTGGCTCGCTGGCCACTCCCGGACTTTATTCATCGCCCGACTGCGCGGCAAAGGTGATGTGCATCAGCCCTTGGCGGCGCGCGGCCCCCAGCGCAGTAATGACCGCCTGTTGGGTGGTTTGCGCGTCGGTGCTGATGATGACGGTGTTGTCCTTGTCCGGCGCGGCGGCCTGAATCGCCGCAGCCAGCGCCGCCGTTGGTTAATGACACCCAGCTAGACGCCCAGCGCGATCCGTAGAAAGGTAGTCATGCTACTGATTTGAGGTAGCAACCAGGCTGTTTTAACCTGATTTGAATCGCAAAAAACAAAATGCCGCTACAAATGATGTAGCGGCATATCGAGTGTTCATGCTGATTTTTATGGAGGCGCGCACCGGAGTCGAACCGATCTCTACGGATTTGCAATCCGCTGCATAACCGCTTTGCTAGCGCGCCCATGAGGATGAGGCCCGGAGAAGTCTCCGGGACAAAAAAGGGAAGCAGTTTGCTTCCCTTTTTTGTTACTGACTGTGGAGCGGGAAACGAGGCTCGAACTCGCGACCTCAACCTTGGCAAGGTTGCGCTCTACCAACTGAGCTATTCCCGCATCGCAAGCTGTGAATTGTAGCAGAAATTTTCATTGTCGCGCTGGCGTGCAAACAAATCGCTGCTGCCGCCGCAACGCCCAGTGATTCTTCCCCGCCGGGCTGGGCGATGCGCACACGCTGCGCGGCGCGCGCGGCGATGGCCGCATCCACGCCCTGCCCCTCGTGGCCCAGCACCCAGGCGCAAGGCCAGGGCAAAAGCGCTTCGTGCAGCCACTGGCCGTGGTGCGAGCTGGTTGTCAATAGCGGCACCGCCAGCGTTTCCAGATCATGAGGCGCAAGGCCCTCGACCAGCCGCAGTGCGAAATGCGCTCCCATGCCCGCGCGCAATACCTTGGGCGACCACAACAACGCCGTTCCCGCCAACGCCGCGATTTGCGTAAAGCCGAATGCCGCCGCGCTGCGCAAAATCGACCCGGCATTGCCCGCATCCTGCACGCGGTCGAGCACGACCGTGGGCGCATCGGGCAGCAGTACCGGCGCGGCCGGCAGGTCAATCACGAAACCCATCGCCGCAGGCGAAGGCAAGCCACTGACAGCGGCCATCAGCGCGTCGGGCAATACCACGATGCGGGGCGCGGCGCGCGCCAGATCGGGAGGCGTGTTCGGCCAAAACGATTGCGCCAACACGGCCATTTGCGGCATTCGTCCGCGCGCCAGCAACGCCCGGCACAGGTGCTCGCCTTCGAGCCAAGCCTGCCCTTGCCCGCGCGCAGCCTGGCCTCCCTGCACCAGCCGGCGCAAATTCTTGACCAGCGGGTTGTCGCGCGAGGTAATTAACTGGGGATGAGCAGCAGGGGCCATGGACATGATGCGCAAACTCTGGCAGCGGGGCGGACAAGCGCCAAGCCTATCGTCACCCCGCTGGCCTGGGCCGGGGCGCTAGTGTAGTGCGCCGCTTTGTTCTGTACTTATTTCATGGACGGCTGGCCGCTTGGGCAGTTTTAGGCAACGCCGTGCAAGCTCTCGCGCTTGAGGCGCAGCAAGCGTTACAGTCGAATCCGGCGCCGCGATTTTCCGTTGACGCCATTTCATCCTCCACATCGTTTTCCCCTCGACATGTCATGACCGTCCACGACAAACTCCGCGCTCTGGGCATCACCCTGCCTCCCGTCGCCGTGCCTGCCGCTGCTTATGTGCCGTGGGTGCGCACCGGCGATCTGGTGTTTCTTTCCGGCCATTTGGCGCGCAAGGAAGGCAAGCCTTGGTTGGGTCAATTAGGCCGAAACATGACTACCACCGAGGGCCGGCAGGCCGCGCGCGCCACGGCTATCGACCTGCTGGGCACGCTGCACATGGCCGCTGGCGATTTGAGCCGCGTCCAGCGCATCGTCAAGGTCATGAGTCTGGTTAATTCGACGCCCGATTTCACCGAGCAGCACCTGGTCACCAATGGTTGCTCAGAACTGTTGGGCGAAGTCTTCGGCGACGCGGGCAAGCACGCCCGCAGCGCTTTTGGCGTGGCATCGCTGCCGTTCGGAGCGTGCGTCGAAATCGAACTGGTGGCTCAAGTAGCATGAGCGTCAGCCCCCGCTGGCGCGGGGGCATCGAAAGTATCAGAGCTTGACGTTCAGCCTGGCCCACAGCGTGCGACCGGGTTCGTTCACCGGCGCAGTACCGGAAAAGCCCAGACCCGCGTTGCCCGCCATGTTCAGGTGCTCGCTATAGGTCTTGTTGAACAGGTTATCCACGCCCAGCACTAGCTTGGTCTGCTTGTTGAAGGCGTAGCTGGCGTGCAGCGACACCACGCCAAATCCAGCGCCCGGGCCAAAGTCCTTGCCGACCACGTTGCCTTCATTCAAGGCAAAGCGCTGCTGGGACGCCGCCAGCCGCCACAGCGCGCCAGCCGCCCACGGGCCGTTGCTGTACGACACGCTCAGGCGTGCTTCCAGCGGCGGCATCTGCGGCAACGGGCGGTCGTCGGTGCGGTTTTCGCCCCAGGCCCAGGCCAGTGCGGCGCCGGTCTGCCATTGCGGCGTGAGCCTGTACGACGCGCCCAGCTCGCCACCCCAGATGGAGGCATTGACGTTGCTGACGGTCGTGGTGGGCATCTTGGAACTGCCGTTGTACGTGAACAGGATGAAGTCCTGCACATAACCCACGTAACCGGAAGCCCAGGCTTCCAGCTTTTCGGTTTTGTAGCGCGCGCCGAAATCGAGCTGCGTCGTTTTTTCGGGTTGGGTGGTTTGAAAGGACGTGTGCTTCATCGTGCTCATTGCGCCCATCGGACCCATCTGCTGATCCGAAAACAGTTCCCAATAGTCCGGGAAGCGCTCGGCATGGCCCAGCCCCACATACCAGGTGGCCGGGGCCGAGGCCAAATCCTGCTCGTAGCGCAAAAAGCCGCTGGGCAGCGTTTTGCTGCGGCTCTGGTCATAGCCGGGGTTGGGTTGTTCCCCCATCGCCGTTTGGACTGTATCGCGCCAGTCCTTCGCTGAGGCCCAGTCCAGCCGCGCGCCACCCAC
>JAIRRE010000223.1 GCA_031256125.1 Burkholderiaceae bacterium | reverse complement strand
TGGGTTGGGCAGACATGCGCCAGATTGTCGCAGCGCCCGTGGTTGCGCTCCTCCATGTCCGGCGAGCGCATCCTAAAATTTTCTGTTTTCCAACTTTGTGACGCCCATGAACCGCCCGCTCCCCTCCCTAACCCATATACGCGGCGCGACGCGGGTCGCCGGCTTGGCTGTCATCCGGGCAACGGAGGCGGACGCGGCGACATTTCTGCACGGACAACTGACGCAAAACGTGCAGGACATGGGTTGCGGCCAATCGCGTCTGGCCGCCTGGTGCAACCCCCAAGGCCGGATGCTGGCGAGCTTTTGGGTGTACCGCCGCGCGGCCGATGACATACTGCTGCTCTGTAGCGCCGACCTCTTGGCGCGCACGCTCAAGCGCCTGTCCATGTTCGTGCTGCGCGCCCAAGTCAAGTTGACGGACGCCAGCGCCGATTTCGCCATTTACGGCCTGCTGGGTGAAACTGCACGCGCGTTACCGGATGGACCCCACGGTATCGCCATTCCCCTGCCGTTGGCCGATGGTGCGCATCGGACGCTGCTGTTGACAGCGCCCGATGCGCCAATACCCGAAGCGCCGGGCCTGGCCCCAGACATCTGGCCCTGGGCCGCTGTGCGCGGTGGGGTGGCGATGCTTACCGCGCCAGTCGCTGAAGCCTTCGTGCCGCAGATGCTCAATTACGAATCGGTGGGCGGGGTCGATTTCAAGAAGGGTTGCTATCCCGGACAGGAAGTAGTGGCGCGCAGTCAGTTTCGTGGCGCCATCAAACGCCGGGCGTGGGTTGCGCGCGTGAATGCCGCCGTGCAAACCGGGCAAGGAATTTTTCTCGATAGCGACCCGGCACAGCCAGCGGGTTTGGTGGCGCAAGCCGCGCCTGAACCGGGTGACGCAGTCGCAACGGGCGGTACGGCCCTCATCGCCTGTCTGTCCATCGCCGCCGCCCAGGCCGCGCTCCAAGGCAGTGGACGCTTGACCCTCGGCGTGCCGGACGGCCCGGCGCTGGCCGATTTGCAGCGGCCTTATCCGTTGCTGGAAGATGTTTGAGCGCGTGCCGGGCAGGTGAAAAACAACCCCCTCATTTCGAAGACGCACAAACCTGGCTGGCCTATGGCGGCGATGGGTTGGTATTTGAATGCAGGCGTACCCAAACCTGGCCGAAAGCGTTCGGAACAACGGTACGTTCGATCTGCCAGCCAGCGCCGCAATTTTTGGCCAACGCGTCGGCGAAGGGCAGCCATGCTCCTACGCCTACCAAACCAAAGTGTGGCAGTGCTTTAATCTGGCTGCATACCTTGCTGGCATCTGTTTCGCGAATCACACGCAATTGCAGCGCCTTATGGCTACGCCGTAACAAATAATAGCGGCTAGCGCCTTCGGTATCGATCATTGGGGACACCAGTACCAGATCGCCGTCATGCAGGCGCTGAGTCACAAAAGCCGATGCGTCACGCCAGTCTTCTTTGACAGGTTGCATATAAAACCAAATCAAAGGCCATTGCAGCGGCAGCATTATAATCAATGCAGCCCATCCAAACCAGCGCCAGCGTTGCCAAAGTAAAGTCAATGACAGGCCAGCCATTAAATACACCACAGGTAAAATAAAAATCAGATGCCGTACATTAATGATACGGCTCTTATAAGCCATCCATGACACCAATAGCATGTAAGTCAATCCTATTGCTATCGTGCTTGTCAGGCCGATGCGCAGAGAATTGTGCCCTGCGGCGATAATTTTAATATTTCGCGGTGGTTTATATAAACTTAAAACAATTGCAACCAGCAATAATACCGCCAGCCATGCCGTCAATCCATATCCCAAAGCAAATTGGGCAAAATTTTTAAATACAAGTTGCAGCATGGCGCCAAAACGCATTTTTGGTACCCACCCCGCACCGCCATGCAGCGCCAATTGAAAACCACGGTGACTTAGCGCCAGCCACAACGCTGCAGCAACCGCAACCATGCCCATACGTACCAAGGCCATCCAATTTTTGCGATACCATCCCTCCCGAGCATACGGCACCATCAACAAACCCGCGAGCAACAGGGCGTCATAATGCGTCCAGCAAGCGGCGATACACAGCGCTATCTCGCCCCATCCGAGTAATGGGGCACTATGCCATCCGGCCATGATGCGTTCCCAAAACAGCACCGCCAAAATGCCAGTAAACAACGTTCCCAGCGCGTAAGCGCGAACCTCCTGTGCATAAAATATCTGCAAACCTGAAAACGCTGTCAGCACAAAAACCGTTAAATAGACCATTCCGAATGGTCCGTTGCGCGACCGCCAAGCCCGCCACCCCAACCATAGCAGTAATATCACACTGGCCAGCGCGCTGGTCAACCGCAGGGCGGCTTCACTATCGCCGAAAACAGTGGTGGCCAATTTCCCCGCCAATTCAAATAGCGGCGGCGACTGGTCAGCCGCTTTCATGGTCCAAAAGCTGGTATTGGGGCCGATATTGAGTAAATATAGCGGTTGCAACCAAGGCGTCCCGGCTGGTGGTATCACCGGTCGATTAAGGATGAGATCGGCTGAAAAAAGTTCGTCAACCCATAAACTCTGACTGGTCAAACCATGAAGCCGCAATCCGCAGGCCAGTAAAACTACGGCTATCAGTAAAAAAGAAAAAATAAATTTATTTTTCATCTGATAAATAGTATCGTAAAACCAAGCAATTAACCCATAAACGCCTTGCGCAGCGCCGCCGCCACGGCGCTGTGCAGTTGCCGCGCCTGGGGTATGACCCGGCCCAGCGTGATGAAGTCATGAATCATGCCGCGATAGATTTCGAGATCGACCGGCACGCCCGCAGCGCGCAGCTTGTCGGCATATTGCACGCCCTCGTCCACCAGCGGATCGCATTCGGCCAGCCCGATCCAGGCCGGGGCCACGCCTTCCACATCCTCGGCATTGAGCGGCGCAAAGCGCCAGTCGGCGCGGTCTTTCCAGTCGATGTATTGGGCGAAGAACCAGTCGATCAGTGGCTTATCGAGCACCGGCCCTTCAGCAAAACGCTGGTGCGAGTCCGTATCCTGATACGCCGCCGTGCTGGGATAGATCAACACCTGCAAAGCCAACACAATACCGATGTCACGCGCATGGATGGCACTAGCCGCCGCCAGCGTGCCGCCGGTCGAATCGCCGCCAATCGCTAGCCGCGCGGGGTCGATGCCGTAGCGATGACCGTTGCGCGCCAACGTTTCGAGCGCATCCCAAGCGTCGTGGACCGCAGCTGGAAAACGCCATTCGGGGGCCAGGCGATAGTCAATCGACACCACCGCCGCGCCGCTTTGCCGGGCAATTTCGCGGCAAACCCCATCGTGCGAAAAAATGCCGCCAGTGGTAAAGCCCCCGCCGTGGCAATACAGCAGCGCGGGTAAATTCCCGTCGCGCGAATCGGCGTACAAACGGGCCGGGATCGCATAGCCGTCGCGTGCGACAAGGGTGAAATCTTCCACCCGCGCCAGCTTGGCTTTGGGCACGTCCAGCACGTCGGCGGTCTTGGCATAAGCGGCCTTGGCCGCCGCCGCGTCCAGCGTGTACAGCGCAGGGAGCTTGGCCGCCGCCATGCGCTCGACCACCTCGCGCATGGCTGGGGTGAGCATCTGCAAGGTTTGCACAAGCGGTTGCGAGGGCATGGGGGAACCGTCAAAAGCGGTGGGGGTAAATATCAAATTCTCGCAGCATATTTTTAACCTCCGCAATGCTGTAAGGCGGATCACGCAAATGAATATCAAAGTGACTATTTGTAGCTCTGGCCGCGAGTGCGTGTCGTATATTTCCATAGCTGCAACTTATCCCCGATGTTGGGGCGTTGCACTTCGGATTGAAGAGCGCCGTTTCTGGCGGGATGCCGCCGGGAATGTAGGCTGGTTAGTTCATGCGCTACGATTCGTCCCTGGAACCGCTACCGCCTCGATGCGAGAACGGTTCCACTCCTCCTGCGAGGTGCCGCGCCGGGTTCTCCGGCCGCGGTTGAACGGGAAAGCGGTGCGCTTTGCGCCAGTCGGTTCAGGCTGGTTGGCCGGGGCAATTCCGCTGCTGCCCCCGCAACGGTAAGCGAGCGCGGGCGCGCCATCAACGCCACTGGGTGATACCCTGGGAAGGCGGCGCGTCAAAACTCGCAAGCCCGGATACCGGCCCGCAGGTTCGTCAATGTTTTAGGGCCTGCGGGGACGCCGGCCCGGCAAGAGGAACCCATGCGTTTCCATCTACGACCCTGGGCGGCTGCGCTACCCGTTGTGCTGTCCGCTTTTCCCCTTTACGCCCAGACTACCCCGGATGCGCCCGATGACCAGGCCGCGCCGCAGGGTACGCTGCCGCCCGTGGTGGTGACCGCCACACGCCAGGCCGAACGGGCCGACGCACTGCTGTCGGACGTGACGGTGATCGATCAGGCTGAAATTCAGCGCAACCTCGGCGGCACGGTGGCCGATCTGCTGATGCGCCAGCCGGGCATCCAGGTCTCGCGCAGTGGCGGGCCGTTCGCGGCGGCCAATATCTACCTGCGCGGCGCCAATTCCGACCAGACGCTGGTGCTGGTTGATGGCGTGCCGGTGACCTCGCTCGACCCTTCCGGTTCGGCGCTGCCGGGAATGTCGCTGGCCGATGTCGATCACATCGAAATCGTGCGCGGCCCGGCCTCGACGCTGTATGGCGCCAACGCCATCGGCGGCGTGATTCAGGTCTTCACCAAAAAGGGCGCACAGGATGGCGTGCATGTCGATGCCTTCGCGGGCTACGGCACGCACGCCACGACGCAAAGCAATGTCGGCTTGTCGGCGGGTGGCCAGCAATGGCGCTTGCGGGTCGATGGTTTTTACACGGGGGCCAAAAGCATTCCGGCGCAAGCGGGCGGCACCAACCACGATGCCTTGGCCGACCCGTATCGCAACAGCGGCGGGTCGATGTCGTTTGCGTTGCTGCCCGCGACCGGGCACGAACTGGGTTTTTCGTACCGGGAGAATTCGGGCCTGACGCATTACAGCAGCGGCAATGTTCCGCCCGATGGCACGTTCGACGACCGCATGACCTACCGCAATGCGGTGTGGCAGGTGTATGCCAAGGACCGCATCACATCGTTTTGGCGCAGTACGCTGCGTTACGGTGAAAGCAGCGGTTCGGAGACCAGCATTGACGATTATTCGCCCGCGGGCAGCACGCTGGCCGTGACAATCCGGCAACTGGGTTGGCAAAACGACCTGGATCTGCCCGCGCGCTGGGGGCGGCTGCTGGTTGCGTTCGAACATCAGCAGCAACAAGGCAGTGGCGACCAATTGACGGGCGGCGGCAACATGGACAACAACTCCGCGCTGGCGGGCTGGACCGGCAGTTTGGGCGCGCAGAGCTGGCAACTGAATGCGCGCTACGACGACAACTCGGTCTATAGCGGCAAGGCGACTTACTCGGCGGCGTATGGCTACCAGATCGCCCCCGAATGGCGTGCGCGGGCCAGCTATGGCACGGCATTCAAGGCGCCCACGCTGTATCAGCTTTACGCTCCGTATTACGGCAATGCGGCCTTGCAGCCCGAAACCTCGACCAACCGCGAAATCGGCCTGACCTGGGAGCGCGGCGGCCAGAGCGCATCGGCCACGTGGTATCTGAACCGCGTCAACCACATGATCGACTGGGTATGCAGCTCGGCGGACTGCTACGTCGGCGCGTATCAAAACGTCGACCGTGCCCGGCTGCAAGGCGTAACGCTGGCCTACGACGGGCGTTTCGGCCAGTGGTCGGTGCACGCCGCTTATGACTGGTTGCAAGCCATCGACGCCAACACCGGCCTGCTGCTGGGCCGCCGGGCGCGCAACAAGGCTACGCTGGCGCTGACCCGCCATTGGGATGCGTGGACCGTGGGCGTGGAAGGCCAAGCCGTTGGCACACGCTACGACACCAACGCCGATGCGGCGCGGCTGGGCGGCTACGGCCTGATTAATCTGACCGCGCGTTACGCCGTCAACCACACCCTCGCCATCGAAGGCCGCATCGACAACCTGTTCAACAAACACTATGAGTTGGCGCAGGGCTACAACACGCCGGGCGTTATGGTATTCATCGGCGCACGCTATACGCCACAGTAGTTAGGTTGGGCCGCGCTTTGTCGTGGCGCCTAGTGGGCGATCCCCATGTTCCGCGTGGGGAACGCTGGGTAGGTAATATGCTGCGCCATTGATGCAAGATTGACTGTGGTGGAGGAACAAAAAATGAATGGGGTAAACCATAAACCAGTCACGCTTTGCCCTGCGCAGACTGTCACAGCCCAGTCATCCTGCGCGGAGCAGAGCGTAGTCGCAGGATCCAGCAAGGCTTGATTCAAGCCGTGCTTGCCGGATAGGGCCGCTCATGGATCCTGCGACTGACACGCAGGATGACGGAGAGAGATTGATGCCGCGTCGGCGGCGTTGCCCCGAGTCAGTGAGCGGATACGGCAGCACGAGCGGACAGTTCGATGCCCAGCGCCCGCATGACAGCCAGCGTCGTGCGCAGTGTCGGATTGCCATCCGCGCTGAACGAGCGGTAAAGCACCTCACGTGCCATCGACCTGAACGGTTCGCTGGCCGCCGCGTGGCGGCAGTTGCGGAGTGCGGATCAACGTGTGGGAGGTGTTGGGCGGGTAAGGCGCTGCTGATGGGTACAGTCAGGTCGGGGTTGTCTTACAGACAGTACGTAGTACGTGCGCTTTATTCTCTATGTAGTCTAGCAACACAATACCGTTGAAAGTAGTGCAGAATTGATACGAAAGCACAGAATTGTGTACTGACGACGCAGTTAATTTGCCGAACCCGTTAACCACAATCAATAGCCAAATGTTTTGAGCACGTTCTCGATATTTAGAAATTTTAATTTCTTTTTTATTAATTACGGTTTGTATATCTTCCGAACATACTTGAGGAGTATTTGATACACTTATAGGCTGCCACAGAGAACATTTCGAATGTGAAATGTAATTTATATAAATATCAGCAAAAATATCCGATCCAAAATATTTTTTATTTGTATTCGGTATCTCCAAACTAGATAATTCTAAATTAAAATACGACCGCCCCCAATTTGTTGAATTAATATTAGAACAGACTATTTTAACAAGTTCAGCTGCCACAGCATCTAGGTCATTTTTGAGTGGTGTATTTTTAAAAGTTACCGCTACAGCGAGAGATCGCACGTCAAGGCCGTTTATATTGATATTTTTAAAACACTGCCGCGCTTTGTCGCAAATCGCTTTACGGTTTTCTTGGCTTGCTATCACAGCAGATTCCGTAATCGTGATTACTTCAACGCCATAACAACCATTAGGCCCCTCCACAACAATGTCAGGGGCTTCGTGCTTTGCATCGATTTTTCCAATCGACCAACAAGACAACGAGTCGTTCAACAGCAGTTCTTGCGCACGTTTGAAATAACACAATTCAACACATTTTTTATGTTGAGGATTAGTCATCTTGGCGGTAATAGTTACGCTTGTTATTCGCTTTTGGGTTGCTGGATGCTGCGCGATGCGGTCGCGCAGCACCGACTAGTCCCGCCTACTTTTGCCCGCCCGGCACCTTGCCTTCTACGCCCGGCACGTAGAAGTTGATGCTTCTGAGAAAGGTATCGTCGGCTGTCTGACCTTGGGCCAGTACCTGTTTGCCGGTGTTGTCTTTAAGCGGGCCTTTCCAAATCACGTAGCTGCTGTCTTTCAGGCCAGACTTGACTTCATTGAGCTTGTCCTTGACTTCTTGCGGCACGTCGTCGGCGATGGAGACGAAATCAATCGCGCCTTCCTTGACGCCCCACCAGACTTGCTCGGGTTTCCAGGTGTTGTCGAGCACGTCCTGCGTGACCTTTTTGTAGTACGGCTCCCAATTGATGACCGCCGAACCCAGATGCGCCTTGGGACCGTAGGCGGTCATGTCGCTATCCCAGCCGAAGGCGCGCTTGCCCATGGATTCGGCGGTTTTGATGACAGCGGGCGAATCGGTGTTTTGCATCAGCACGTCCGCGCCGCCGTTAATCAGAGCGGTGGCCGCCTCGGTTTCCTTGGGCGGGTTGTGCCAGTCGCCGACCCACACCACGCGCACCTTGGCCTTGGGATTGAACACCTGCGCGCCCAGCGTGAAGCTGTCGATATTGCGGATGACTTCCGGTATCGGCACCGAGCCGACCACGCCCAGCACGCCGCTCTTGCTCATCTTGCCCGCCACTACGCCGGCCATGTAGGCGCCTTCATAGGTGCGCGCGTCGTAAGTGCCCAAGTTGGCGGCGGTTTTGTAGCCGGTGGCGTGCTCGAATTTGACGTTGGGGTTGTCGGCGGCGACCTTGACCATCGACTCCATGAAGCCGAAGCTGGTGCCGAAGATCAGCGTGTTGCCCTGCTGCACCAGGTCGCGGATGACGCGCTCGGCGTCCGGTCCCTCGTTGACGTTCTCGACGAAGGTGGTGGCGATCTTGTCGCCGAAATCTTTTTCCAGCGCCTTGCGCGCGTTGTCGTGCGCAAAGCTCCAGCCACCATCGCCCACCGGGCCGACGTAGAAAAAGCCGACCTTGAGCGGGCCGGCGGCGGGCGTGGCTGCTGGCGCAGCGGCAGCTGCGCTAGCGGCGGACGAAGCGCCCGGCGCGCCCGCGTCGCTGTTACTGCTCTGACCGCAACCGGCCAGCAAGGCCGCCGATGCGCTGGCGGCCAGCGCGGTCAGGCGAAGGGAAAAGCGCAGCAGCGCGCGCTTGTGCGAATCGGTCATGGGTGTCCTCTCGATAGTCCGAATCTCTTATTGTCAGGGTTTAAGCCGCGCCAGAATATCGACTGTCGCCGGGTCGTTGCCATCGGGATAGTATTTCACG
>JAIRRE010000150.1 GCA_031256125.1 Burkholderiaceae bacterium | reverse complement strand
AAACGTCGGCTACACCGCGCGCCACCACACCTTCTTCGAGATGCTGGGCAACTGGAGCTTTGGCGATTACTTCAAGCGCGAGGCTATCGAGTGGGGCTGGAATCTGCTGACGCGGGTCTATGGCTTGCCGCCTGAGCGCCTGATGGCCACGGTCTATCACGAGGACGACGAGGCCTACGGCATCTGGACGCAGGTCATCGGCCTGCCGCCCGAGCGCGTGGTGCGCATCGGCGACAACAAGGGCGGGCGCTACAAGAGCGACAACTTCTGGATGATGGCCGACACCGGGCCGTGCGGACCGTGCTCCGAAATTTTCTATGACCACGGGCCGGAAATTCCCGGCGGGCCGCCCGGCAGTCCCGATGAGGACGGCGACCGCTTCATCGAAATCTGGAACCTGGTGTTCATGCAGTTCGAGATGCACGAGGACGGCAGCGTCACCAAACTGCCCGCGCCGTGCGTCGATACCGGCATGGGGCTGGAGCGGCTCGCCGCCATTCTGCAAGGCGTACACAGCAATTACCAGATCGACTTGTTCGACGCGCTCATCAAAGCCGCCGCGCGCGAAACCGGCTGCGCCGATCTGGGCAGCCCTTCGCTCAAAGTCATTGCCGACCACATCCGCGCCACAGCGTTTCTGGTGGCCGACGGCGTAATTCCGGGCAACGAAGGGCGCGGCTACGTGCAGCGGCGCATCATCCGCCGCGCCATCCGGCACGGCTACAAGCTGGGGCGCAAAACGCCGTTCTTTCACAAGTTGGTGCCCGATTTGGTGGCGCTGATGGGCGATGCCTACCCGCGCCTGGCGGTGGATGCGAAGCACATTATTGAAGTGTTGAAAGCCGAGGAGGAGCGTTTCTTCGAGACGCTGGGAAACGGTATGCAAATTCTCGACGGCGCGCTGGCTGGCGGAGCCAAGACGCTGCCGGGTGAAGTGGCCTTCCGGCTGCACGACACCTACGGCTTTCCGCTGGACCTCACGCAGGACGTGTGCCGCGAGCGCGGCGTGGCGGTAGACGTGGCCGGATTCGATGCAGCGATGGACAAGCAAAAAAACCAGGCGCGAGCGGCAGGCAAATTCAAAATGGAACGCGCCGTCGAATACAGCGGCGCGGGCAATGTCTTTACCGGCTACGAGCATTGGCGGGAACCGTCGTCGTCGCGCGTGGTCGCGCTGTATCACGAAGGCGCGGCGGTTGGCGAACTGCGGGCAGGGCAGGCCGGTATCGTGGTGCTGGAGAGCACGCCCTTCTATGCCGAAAGCGGCGGACAGGTGGGCGACGCGGGTGTGATCGAAGCCGAAGGCGTGGCATTCGGCGTGCAGGACACGCAAAAAATCAAGGCCGACGTATTCGGCCACCACGGCGTCATGCAGCAGGGGCGCTTAAGCGTGGGCGATGCGGTGCGGGCGCAGGTCGATGAGGCGCGCCGCGCCGCCACCATGCGCAACCACAGCGCTACGCACTTGATGCACAAGGCACTGCGCGAAGTGCTGGGCGACCATGTGCAGCAGAAAGGCTCACAGGTCGATGCCGAGAAAACGCGCTTTGACTTTGCGCACAACGCGCCGGTTACGCCGCAACAGATCGCCGAGGTCGAGCGGCGCGTCAACGCCGAAATCCTGAGCAACGCGCCGACGCAGGCACGCGTGATGGACATCGAAGCCGCGCGCCAGACCGGCGCGATGATGCTGTTCGGCGAAAAGTACGGCGACACCGTGCGCGTGCTCGACATCGGCGCCAGCCGCGAACTGTGCGGCGGCACGCATGTGGCGCGCACCGGCGACATCGGGCTGTTCAAGATCGTCGCCGAAGCGGGCGTGGCGGCGGGCGTGCGGCGCATCGAAGCCGTAACCGGCGCCAATGCGCTGGCCTATCTGCAAGAACTGGAAGCCACGCTGCACGGTGTGGCCGCCACGCTCAAAACCCCCGTGCCGGAAGTACCGGCGCGTCTGGCGCAAACGCTCGATCAGGTCAAGGCGCTGGAAAAAGACATCGCCCAACTCAAGGGCAAGCTCGCTTCCGCGCAAGGCGACGAACTGGCCGCGCAAGCCGTGGCCGTGGGCAGCGTCAAGGTGCTGGCTGCGCGGCTGGACGGCGCGGACGCCAAGGCACTGCGCGAAACGCTGGATAAGCTCAAAGACAAACTGGGCAGCGCCGCCATCGTGCTGGCTGCCGTGGAAGGCGGCAAAGTGCAACTGGCCGCCGGCGTGACCGCCGACCTAATCGCCAAGGTCAAGGCTGGCGAGCTGGTCAACCATGTGGCGCAGCAAGTCGGCGGCAAAGGCGGCGGCAAACCCGATATGGCGATGGCCGGCGGCACCGACCCCGCGCGCCTGCCCGATGCGCTGCGCGGCGTGCAGGCGTGGGTGGCGCAGCGGGTGTAACAGGGCAGGGCAACCATGCCGCGTGCAAGCGCAGTAAACAGCAGCGGCTGGGAGATGACGGGCGAGCCTCGGTAGAACAGTTTTCGGTTCAAGCCCGTACATTTTTCCCTCTCCCCCACCCCTCTCCCGCACGCGGGCGAGGGGAATACATGCCCTCTCCCACTTGTGGGAGAAGGTGCCCAAAAGGGGCGGGAGAGGGGTGTGAAAATGGTGTTACCTGAATCAAAACCATCTTCATTCAAAGCCCGCCACCATTCGCGTGCCCATCGCCCAGCGCCGCCACCAGTTCCCCTACCAGACGACGGCGCTTGGGCGGCAGGGCCAGATAGGCGTCGATGGTTTGGCGGTCGCGCGCGCCGGGCGCGCGGTTCGCGCGGATTGAAGCGCCCGCCGTTAATTCCGCAGCATCGGGCGCATCGCCATAAAGCGCCTCCGGGCTGATCTTCAGCGCCCCCGCCAGCGCCTTGAGGTTCTGCCGCCGGGGCATCGTGCGCCCCCGAATCCAGTTGTGCGCCGCCTGCACCGTCACGGCGTCGCCTCCGGCCCAGGAAACCAGATCGGCCAACTCCGTCGCGCTTTCGGACAGCCCCGCCTTGCGCAGCGCGCGGCGCAGATGCTCTCCAAACGCGGCTTGCTCTTTCTTCATCCCCATGCCGCAAAGGTACGGCCAGCAGTGGATTGCGCGATCAATTATTGATTTATCATTCAATCAAATTTTGCTTGATGAAACCAAAACACTCCCCATGCCCAAGTCACTGCTGGAACAACTGCCTAAGATCGTCGAAGAAGGCCGCAAGCAGGCCGAAAAAATTCTGGAAGGGCTGGAAGGCCGCCACCGCGTGCGCCTGCAAACGCGCGAACTGGTGCTGCCCGCCCGGCATTCCACGCAAGATGACTGGGCCGCACAACAGGCCCGCGCGGCGCGGCACGCAGGCATCGCCAGCGGTGATGAGCAACCGTGGATCAACCGCCTGATTTACGGCGACAACCTGCTGGCGATGGCGGCGCTGCTGGCCGGGGACGAAGCCACGCCCAGCCTGCGCGGCAAGGTGGACTTGATCTACATCGACCCGCCGTTCGACTCAAAAGCCGACTACCGTACCAAGGTCACGTTGCCCGGCGTGGAACTGGAGCAACGGCCTGCGGTGATCGAGCAGTTTGCGTATTCGGATACGTGGAGCGAGGGCACGGCATCTTATCTGGCGATGATGGTGCCGAGGTTAATCCTGATGCGCGAATTGCTGGCCGATACCGGGTCGATTTATGTGCATCTGGATTGGCATGTTGGGCATTATGTGAAGATGGCAATGGATGATGTGTTTGGACGAAAATTTTTTATGAATGAAATTGTCTGGGGATACAAGACAGGTGGAATTCCTGAGGCTTTCGGTTTTGCTAAAAAACATGATGCCATATTTGCGTATGCCAAATCGAATAAACCGATATTTAATGACATTACCCAAAAATCCTATGCCAAAACATTACCAGAACCACATACTGAATCTGGAAGATCGCTTGGAGTAGTCAGAGATGATGTTTGTGATTTGTGCGAATGCGGACATCCTGGACAAAAATATAGATTAGTTAGATGTCGAGATGTTTGGGATGATATTCAATCAATTTTTAGGAATGATATACAAGGCACTGGTTACGCCACCCAAAAACCAGAAAAACTTCTCGAACGTATTATCCGAGCCTCTTGCCCCGAAGATGGACTTATCGCAGATTTTTTCGGCGGCTCTGGAACCACTGCCGCCGTCGCCGAAAAACTCGGCCGCCGCTGGATTACCGTCGATATAGGAAAACCCGCTTGCCTTATCACCCGCAAGCGCCTGATCGACCAGGAAGTAAAACCCTTTCTATACCAGGCCATCGGCGATTATCAGGTGGAAGCTGCCAAAACCCATTTGGGCCGGGGGTTCCGCATGGGCGATCTGGCGGAAATCGTGCTGTCACTCTACGACGCGCTGCCCTTGCCGCCCGACGAAAACCCGCAGCGCAATCTGGGGCAGGTGGGTTTTCAGGGGCACAAAACGCTGGTTCTGGCCGATTCGCCCAACAAGCTGACGGGCGCGGCGACCCTGAAGCGCGCCGTTGCGATGCGCGATAACCTGATGGGCGGCT